>NZ_JBCPSP010000069.1:0-15676 GCF_051129895.1 Pseudomonas sp. Je.1.5.c | reverse complement strand
TCCCACGCCAGCTCGCGAATACTGGCTGGCGTGGGAGCGGGCTTGCCCCGCGATGGTCATACAACGCTTTCGATACGTGAGCCCGGCATGCCCCATCCGCGTCCCTACAAAGTTGCACTCAACGGTTACGGCCGCATCGGCCGCTGTGTCCTGCGCGCACTGGTCGAGCGAGGGGCGAAGGCGGGCTTCGAGATCGTTGCACTGAACGATCTGGCCGATCAGGCCAGCCTGGAATACCTGACACGCTTCGACTCCACCCACGGGCGCTTCCCCGGTGAGGTGAAGGTCGACGGCGATTGCCTGCATATCAATGGCGACTGCGTGCAGGTTTTGCGCAGTGCCACCCCTGAAGGGATCGACTGGGCCGCCCTGGACGTAGACCTGGTGCTCGAATGCAGCGGCGCCTACAACACCCGCGCCGACGGCCAGCGCTTCCTCGATGCCGGCGCGCCACGGGTGCTGTTCTCCCAGCCGATGGCCAGCGAGGCGGATGTCGATGCCACGGTGGTCTACGGGATCAACCAGGATTGCCTGACCGGCGCCGAGCGGCTGGTGTCCAACGCCTCCTGCACCACCAACTGCGGCGTGCCGCTGTTGCGCGTGCTGGACCAGGCCTTTGGCATCGAGTACGTGCAGATCACCACGATTCACTCGGCGATGAACGACCAGCCGGTGATCGACGCCTATCACCACGAAGACCTGCGCCGCACCCGCTCGGCATTCCAGTCGGTAATTCCGGTGTCTACTGGCCTGGCCCGTGGCATCGAGCGCCTGCTGCCGGAACTTGCCGGGCGAATTCAGGCCAAAGCGGTACGCGTGCCGACCGTCAACGTGTCGTGCCTGGACATCACCTTGCAGACCGCTCGCGATACGACTGCGGCTGAGGTCAACCAGGTGCTGCGCGACGCCGCCCTGAGCGGCCCGCTGCAGGGGCTTGTGGCCTACACCGAGCTGCCGCACGCCAGCTGTGATTTCAACCATGACCCGCATTCGGCCATCGTCGATGCCAGCCAGACCCGCGTTTCCGGCCCCCGCCTGGTGAACCTGCTGGCCTGGTTCGACAACGAATGGGGGTTCGCCAACCGTATGCTCGACGTTGCTGACCACTATCTGCACGTCGTCCACCAAACCCGCACCAAACAGCCCTGAAGGACTGCATTCATGACCGTGTTGAAGATGACCGACCTCGACCTGCAAGGTAAACGCGTACTGATCCGCGAAGACCTCAACGTGCCTGTGAAGGACGGTGTGGTAGCCAGCGATGCGCGTATCCTGGCTGCGCTGCCGACCATCAAGCTGGCCCTGGAAAAAGGCGCCGCGGTAATGGTCTGCTCGCACTTGGGTCGTCCGACCGAGGGCGAGTTCTCCGCCGAGAACAGCCTCAAGCCCGTCGCCGACTACCTGAGCAAGGCCCTCGGCCGCGAAGTGCCGCTGGTTGCCGACTACCTGGACGGCGTCCAGGTCCAGGCCGGCGAGCTGGTGCTGTTCGAGAACGTGCGCTTCAACAAAGGCGAGAAGAAGAACGCCGACGAGCTGGCGCAGAAGTACGCCGGCCTGTGCGACGTGTTCGTCATGGACGCCTTCGGTACCGCCCACCGCGCCGAGGGTTCGACCCATGGCGTGGCCAAGTTCGCCAAAGTCGCTGCTGCCGGTCCGCTGCTGGCAGCCGAGCTGGACGCCCTGGGCAAGGCCCTGAAAGCCCCGGCCAAGCCGATGGCAGCCATCGTCGCCGGCTCCAAGGTGTCGACCAAGCTCGACGTGCTCAACAGCTTGAGCAGCGTCTGCGACCTGCTGATCGTCGGCGGCGGTATCGCCAACACCTTCCTCGCCGCAGCAGGCCACAAGGTTGGCAAGTCGCTGTACGAGCCTGACCTGGTCGACACCGCCAAGGCCATTGCGGCCAAGGTCAATGTGCCGCTGCCGGTGGACGTGGTGGTTGCCAAGGAGTTCGCCGAGAGCGCCCAGGCCACCGTCAAGCTCATCACTGAAGTCGCTGACGATGACATGATCCTGGACATCGGCCCGCAAACCGCCGAACAGTTCGCTGACTTGCTCAAGACCTCCAAGACCATCCTGTGGAACGGTCCGGTCGGCGTGTTCGAGTTCGACCAGTTCGGCAACGGCACCCAAGTACTGGCCAAAGCCATTGCCGATAGCGCGGCATTCTCCATCGCTGGCGGTGGCGATACCCTGGCAGCCATCGATAAATATGGCGTTGGCAGCGATATCTCCTACATTTCTACCGGTGGCGGTGCGTTCCTCGAATTCGTCGAGGGTAAAGTCCTGCCCGCCGTTGCGATCCTGGAAGAGCGGGCCAAGGCCTGAGCATGAAGGCGCGCGGCAAAGGGAGCGACCGAATGGTCAAGCAATTGCCTGTGATGATCGTGGCGGGGCTGCTGAGCGCTTGCTCCAGCGGTCCGGCTGCGGACGCCGAACCGTCGCAGTCGCCCCAGGGCGGCTGCTATCAGTCCCAGTGGCAGGCGGAAACGGTGCCGGTAATCAACAAGCGCCTGGGCCCGGATGGCCTGGAAAAGTACGACGACGAGCACCAGCGCAAGGCGCCGGGTTGCCCTTGATCGGGTGACGAGCAACCAACCGGACCTTTCGTGGTCTTGGACAAGGGGGCCGCGGTGCGGCCCTTCGCGGCGGTTCGGCGCCCCGGCAAGCCCGCTCCCACAGGGATCGCGCTGAACCCTGTGGGAGCTGGCGAAGCCTGTGATGGGCTGTGAAAGGGCCCCAAAAAGAGGATATTCAATGAAAGCGCTGTTGGCCGTACTGGCCCTGGCGACATTGGCAGGATGCTCTCTGCTGCAGCCGGCGCAACCTGCCCCGGCGGACAACTGGACCCGCTGGGTCTGCGATACCCAGACCGAAGTACTCTGGCGCTTCGCCGACGCTACCCAGGATTCGGTCGACGTACGCCTCGGCGGCGGCGACCAGGTCTACCGGCTCAAGTCCGAGCCGGGCGCCTCTGGCGCGCTATACAGCGACGGCGTGCTGGCCCTGCACACCAAAGGCGATGAAGGCCTGGTGTACTGGGTGGCAACCAACGATCTGATTGGGCGGGGCTGCAAGGCACCGTGACTGGCCGGGCCGCCATGGTGGCCCACACTACTTGAACAGCAACCGCCCCTGCGGCAGGCTTGCACGAAACAACGACGCTTGTCGGGAGAGAGATACACAATGGCACTCATTAGCATGCGCCAGATGCTGGACCACGCCGCCGAGTTCGGCTACGGCGTTCCAGCTTTCAACGTCAACAACCTCGAGCAGATGCGCGCCATCATGGAAGCCGCCGACAAGACCGACTCTCCGGTCATCGTGCAGGCCTCGGCCGGTGCTCGCAAATACGCAGGTGCGCCGTTCCTGCGCCACCTGATCCTGGCCGCGATCGAAGAGTTCCCGCACATCCCGGTGTGCATGCACCAAGACCACGGCACCAGCCCGGACGTCTGCCAGCGCTCGATCCAACTGGGCTTCAGCTCAGTAATGATGGACGGCTCGCTCGGCGAAGACGGCAAGACCCCGACCGACTACGAGTACAACGTGCGCGTCACTCAGCAGACCGTCGCCATGGCGCATGCCTGCGGCGTTTCGGTTGAAGGCGAGCTGGGCTGCCTGGGTTCGCTGGAAACCGGCATGGCCGGTGAAGAAGACGGTATCGGCGCCGAAGGCGTTCTGGATCACAGCCAGATGCTGACCGACCCAGAAGAAGCCGCCGACTTCGTCAAGAAGACCCAGGTCGATGCCCTGGCCATCGCCATCGGCACCAGCCACGGCGCCTACAAGTTCACCAAGCCACCTACCGGTGACGTACTGGCGATCGACCGCATCAAGGAAATCCACAAGCGCATCCCTAACACTCACCTGGTGATGCACGGTTCTTCCTCGGTACCGCAAGAGTGGCTGGCGATCATCAACCAGTACGGCGGCGACATCAAAGAAACCTACGGCGTACCGGTTGAAGAAATCGTCGAAGGCATCAAGTACGGCGTGCGCAAGGTCAACATCGATACCGACCTGCGTCTGGCCTCGACCGGTGCCATGCGTCGCCTGATGGCGACCAACCCGAGCGAATTCGACCCACGCAAGTTCTTCGGCGAAACCGTCAAAGCCATGCGCGACGTCTGCATCGCCCGTTACGAAGCCTTCGGCACTGCCGGTAATGCCTCCAAGATCAAACCGATCTCCCTGGAAGGCATGTACCAGCGTTACCTGAAAGGCGAGCTGGCTGCCAAGGTCAACTGATCCGCACCCGTGCAGGAAAAACCCGCAGAAATGCGGGTTTTTTTATGGCTGCTATTTAGCGCCATCGTGGAACAAGACCGGGCACGACCGTTAGTCGGTTTGGGCGAAGATATCCGACTGATAGCGTTCTGATTGCATTGCACCCGGCCAACCCCCGACTAGAGTAGTTAATCGGATCCAATTGGTAGTGGCAGTCGCGCTTACAAGAGAAGCAGCATGGATGAAGCTCAACCCAATGCCCCGGATGGCCGATCCGTTCTGCTGGTTGTCGACGATTACCCGGAGAACCTGATCAGCATGCGGGCGCTGTTGGCCCGGCAAGACTGGCAGGTGCTCACGGCAAGCTCGGGGATGGAAGCCTTGAGCGCATTGCTGCAGCATGACGTGGACCTGGTCCTGCTGGATGTGCAAATGCCCGAAATGGACGGTTTCGAGGTGGCCCGGCTGATGCGCGGCAGCCAGCGAACCCGGCTGACGCCGATTATCTTCCTGACCGCCAACGAGCAGTCGCAAGCCGCGGTGCTCAAGGGCTATGCCGCAGGTGCGGTGGATTACCTGTTCAAACCCTTCGATCCGCAGATCCTCAAGCCCAAGGTGCAGGCATTGCTGGAGCAGCAGCGCAACCGGCGCATGCTGCAACGTCTGACCCGCGAGCTGGAAACGGCCAGGGCGTTCAATGCATCGATCCTGGAAAACGCGGCCGAAGGCATTTTGGTAGTGGATGAGGCTGGCACCATCGGCTTTGCCAACCCGGCCATCTCGCGCTTGCTCGAAACCCCTGTGGATAAATTGCAAGGCGCGCATGTGCTCGACCTGGTGCAATTGGTAACGGCCTGCCTGTGGCGCGAGTCGGAGTTTTATCAGGCGTATTTGGCCCGGCAGATCTTCCGCGTGCATGACGCCCAGTTGCGTACCCTCGGCGGCCAGTTGGTGCCGGTGGCGCTGTCCTGCGCACCCTTGCCGGCGGAGCAGCGCGCCATGGTGGTGACGGTGCTGGACATGTCGGTGGTACGCAGCCTGCACCAGCAACTGGAATACCAGGCGGTCACCGATCCGCTCACCGGCCTGCTCAATCGCCGCGGCTTCTATCAGGCCGCCGAGGGCGCGCTGCTGCGCAGTGAGCGCTCGGACAAAGCCCAGGCATTGATGTACATGGACCTGGATGGTTTCAAGCGGATCAACGACTCACTCGGTCATGAGGCCGGCGATGAGGTGCTGCGTTGGGTCGGCGAACAACTCAAGGACTGCCTGGGCAGCGAGGCCTTGCTGGCGCGCATGGGCGGTGATGAATTCACCGCGTTGTTCGATGGCTTGCCCTATCCGGAGCGGGCCGGGCGGTTTGCCGAGCAGGTGATCGAGCGCCTGTCGATTTCCCATCAGGTCGAGGGCGTGGATGTCTGCCTTGGCGTCAGCATCGGCATCGCCACCTACCCCGATTGCGGCGGCACGGTCGAAGGCTTGATCCGCGCGGCCGACACCGCGATGTACGCCGCCAAGCAAGCCGGTCGCCAGCAGTACCGCTTCTACGATCAGGAGCTCAATGGGCGGGCCCGGTCCCGTTTGATGCTCGAAGATGGGGTGCGCACGGCCATCGAACAGAAGGACTTCAGCCTGGTGTTCCAGCCCCAGGTGGCGTTCGCTGACGGCACATTGCGCGGCTTCGAGGCGTTGCTGCGCTGGCAGCACCCCAGCGTCGGCGACGTTCCGCCTGCGCTGTTCATTCCCTTGCTCGAGGAAACCCGTCTGATCAGCCGGCTGGCCAGCTGGATCTATGATCAGGGCGCCGCTCAGCGCCAAGCCTGGAATGAGCACTTCGCACCTGACCTGGTGCTCAGCATCAGCCTGAGCCGGATTCAGTTCGCCATGCCCAACCTGGTCGACGAGTTGCGCCGGGTAATCGAGGAGCACGGCCTGCAACCTGCGCAGTTGGAGGTCGAGGTGGCGGAAACCTCACTGATCTACAACATCGATGCGGCGATCAAGCAGGTCAAGCGCTTGCACGAGCTGGGCGTACGGGTGGCGCTGGACGACTTTGGCGCGGGTGAGTGTTCGTTGCGCATGGTCCGCGACTTGCCGATCGATACCCTCAAGCTCGACCGTCATCTGGTCAGTCGATTGCCGGACTCGGCGGGTGATGCCGCGCTGGTGCGCAGTGTCATCGGCCTGTGCGCCGACTACGCCATCACGGTGATCGCCGAAGGCGTCGAGACCGCTGCCCAGGCCGCCTGGCTCAAGGCCAATGGCTGTGCCTACGTGCAGGGCTTTTTGGTGGCGCGGCCGATGACCTGCGCCGATGCCAGCGGCTTTCCGGCGATTTTCCCCTGGCCACGGTCATGATTGGCTAGAATCGCCTCTGCTTTCAGCGACCGCCGTGCCATGACCGAATTACGCTACTTGCAAGCCTACCCACCACACCTGCAGGAGCAGGTGCGCCAGATGATTGCCAGCGACCGCCTGGGCGATTACCTGCGCCAGCGCTATCCAGGGCGCCACGAGGTGCAGAACGACAAGGCCTTGTATCTCTATGCCCAAGAGCTCAGGCAGGCCTATCTGCGCAGCGCGCCGAACCTGGATAAAGTGCTGTTCGACAACCGCCTGGACTTGACCCACCGTGCCTTGGGGCTCAATACCGCGGTATCGCGAGTGCAGGGCGGCAAGCTCAAGGCGAAAAAAGAGATCCGCATTGCGGCATTGTTCAAGGAAGCTGCGCCGCAGTTCCTGCGCATGATCGTGGTGCACGAGTTGGCCCACCTCAAGGAGCGCGACCACAGCAAGGCCTTCTACCAGCTGTGCCAGCACATGGAGCCGGACTACCATCAACTGGAATTCGACCTGCGCGTCTACCTGACCTACCGGGAGCTGCCGGGCACCACGTAAGGACCACCCAGCATGGATGTAAGCAAGACCAAGAGCAGTTTCTACCGCCGCCTCTACGTGGCCTGGCTGATCGACAGCCAGACCGCGACCAGCGTCCCCGCCTTGATGGAGGCCACCGGCATGCCCCGGCGCACCGCCCAGGACACCATCGCAGCCCTGGCCGACCTGGACATCGTCTGCGAGTTCGAGCAAGAAGCGGGTGCTCGCAACCATGCTGGGCACTACCGCATCCATGACTGGGGTGCGATCGACAAGCAGTGGATCATTCAGCACCTGCGCACAATCCGCCAGGTGTTGGGCTATCCCTGAGCCTCAACGCTGGGCTCAGGCCCTGAGCTCAGCCCCTGCGCATGCCAATGTGAGGGATGCCATCTTCAAGGTATTCGTCTCCCGCCACCTCGAAGCCGTGGCGTGCGTAGTAGCCTTGCAGGTGTGCTTGAGCTGACAGGTAGACCGGCGTGCCTGGCCAGCAGTGCTCGGCACACTCCAGGCCCTTGAGCAGCAATTGGTGGCCAGTGCCGTTGCCCCGAGCGGCAGCTGCGGTCACTACTCGGCCAATGACCACCTCGCCGTCATGCGCCTGCGGGTCGAGCAGGCGCAGATAGGCGACCAGGCGGTTGTCCTGGCAACCCATCAAGTGCAGCGTATCGCCACTCAGGTCGAGCCCGTCGACCTCCTGATAAGGACAGCGCTGCTCTACCACGAATACTTCTGTGCGCAGCGCGAGGATGTCATACAGCTGTTGCTTGTCGAGGTCGGTATGGTGCTTGCAGATCCACTCGATGGACATTGAGATGCGCTCCTGGGATGGGCTGACGATCATCGCAAATCTGGCGGGCAAGCACGAGAAACCGATGCCGTGGATCAACTGCGGCGCAGTTCGGCCAAAATAGAGGCTATTTGACATTATTGTCGGCTGCGACCGGCTTTCGCCTGTGTGTACTCTGCCAACCTGTAGTGATGAAGCTCCCGCGTGAGCCCCTAATTGCGAAAGGACTTGAGCATGCGGCCACTGCTTTGTGTTGTTGGTTTGCTGGCGCTAATGCTGCTGCCCGTAGCATCGGCGCAGGACAAGCTACGCCTGGTGTCCGACAGCTGGCCGCCCTTCACCGATACCGGCATGCCCGGCGGCGGCCTGGCCACCAGCATCGTCACCACCGCCCTGATGCGTGCGGGATATGCCAGCGAGTTCGAGGAGGTGCCTTGGGCCAGGGCGCTCAAGGGCGTGGCTGATGGTCGCTACGATGTACTGGTGAATGCCTGGTACAACGACTCGCGCGCGCTGATCGGCCAATTTTCCAAAGCCTACCTGACCAATCGGATTCGCCTGCTCAAGCGCCAGGGAGATGCCTTTAGCTACAAGCGCCAGGCCGACCTGTATCCGTACTCGATTGCGGTGGTGCGCGATTATGCCTACTCACCGGATTTCGACAGTGATACCCGCTTGAGCAAAGTGCCTGTGCGTAACTTCTCATCTGCCGTACGCATGCTGGCGGCAGGGCGGGTGAAGTTGGCAGTGGAAGACGAGTATGTGGCCCGCTACAACTTGCAGCGCGAGCCACAGCAGGTGCGCGATGCGGTGAGCTTCGTCGAGCCGCCGCTGGGGGAGAACAGCCTGCATATCCTGGTGAGCCTCAAGCATCCACAGCATCAGCAGATCGTGCAGCGGTTCGAGCGTGCAATCGTGGCGATGAAGGCCGATGGCAGTTATGCCCGGCTGCTACGCCAGCATGGGTTCTGAGGGGGGCGGTGCAGGCCTGATCGCGGGGCAAGCCCGCTCCCACGAGAACAATTGAGGCCTGAAGGTTGTAAGCCCGCTGCCGTTGGGACAATTGGGCATCCGCCAATCCTCAGGCAGGAGAGCCTTCCTTGATCAAGTGAGCGGCCATGGTCCGCAGCGGCCCGAGCTGGCGACAGATCAACGCCAATTGCGTCTGCACCAGGCGCTGATGCTCATCCAGCTCCTCTGGCATTTGCTCCAGTGCATTGGCCAGCGCCTCTTCTTCATCACTGTGGATCGCCACGGGTAGCCGCGCTGCCAGGCCATTGGCGATCTCTTCCAGGCTCTTCGCCAAGCTCTGCCCGGCACCCTCGATCAACTGCTCATGCACCTCGGCCGGCAGCGCCGTATCACGGTGCGCACCCAGCCCGGAGAGGTAGCTGAGCAGGGTGTGTGAGAGCACCAGGAAACGGAAGCCGACATCTGCCTCCTTACGGAAATGCCCCGGCTCCATGAGCATGTTGGCCAGGGTGGTCGACAGCGCTGCATCGGCGTTGTGCGCGTTGCGCCGGGCCAGGCGATAGGCCAGGTCGTCACGCTTGCCATGGGCGTATTGCTGCATGATCTGGCGCAGGTAGGCGCTGGCGCAGCTGAGGGTATTGGCCAGCACCTTGTTCAAGCGCCGCCCCTGCCAGTCGGGCAGGAACAGGAACACCGCCAGAATGGCGATCAGGCTGCCGACCAGGGTATCGAACAGGCGCGGCAGGAACAGCCCGTAGCCATCGCCGATCTGGTTGAAGCAGAACAGCACCATCAAGGTAATTGCGGCGGTGGCCAAGGTGTAGCGGGTGGTACGGTTGACGAAGAACACTACGCCCGCCACCACCGCGAACATCGATTGGATGATCGGGTTGGGGAACAGGTCGAACAGAGCCCAGCCCACCGTCAAGCCGATGGCCGTGCCGAAGATCCGTTGCACCAGCTTGCGCCGGGTCGCGCCGTAGTTGGGCTGACAGACGAACAGCGTGGTGAGGATGATCCAGTAGCCTTGGGTCGGGTGGATCAAATGAACCATGCCATAGCCGATCGACAACGCCAGCGGCAGGCGCAGGGCGTGGCGGAACAGCAATGAAGTGGGCGTGAGCTGCGTGCGCAGCCGGCTCCAGACATCCTTGAAGGTGCGTGGCGAGCGGTCGAGCAGGCTGCTGTCGCTGGCGTCGGCGAGGCTGTCCGGGTTGCTCGCAGCACCGAGCAGGCGGTCGAGGGTGGCCAGGTTACCGGCCAGCGCGCGCAACGAGCGCAGCAGCCCGCGCCAGGCGGGGTTGCTCTGGATGCGCAGGTGTTCGAGCGAGGCGTGCAGGTCTTCCAGTGCTTCGGCAAAGCCGGTGCCATAGACGAAGGGCTGGCGCAGGCGGATCGATTCAGCCAGCTGCTGGCAGGCCGAGCCTTGCTGGCGTAGCAGGCGTTGGCAACGGAACATCACATCGCTGTGGAAAAACGCTTCGGCCAGCGCATTGTAGGGATAGTGCGAGGCGCTGACCCGTTCATGAATATCCTGGGCCAGGAAGTACAGCTTGAGGTAGCGACTGACCTTGGAGTTCGGCTGGCTGTTGCCGACCCGGTGCAGAATGATTTCCTTGGCTGCGTTGAGCGCTGCCACCACCTTGCCATTTTGCTGGGCCAGTTCCAGGCGCCGGGCCTCGACGTCGAGGTTGCGGATCGGCTCGAACAGGTTGGCCTTGAGCTTGAGGTAGCGGCCCAGCTCGTAGAACAGCTTGGCCAGGCTCTGCTGCACCGGCTGGTTGGAGAACAGCGCCTGCCACAGCACCGAGAGCAGGCCATACCAGGCGGCGCCGGCTACCAGCAGCAAAGGCTCGTGCCAGAAATCGGTGACTTCACCACCGCGCTGGTCCACACCGATCATGGTGTACACCGACAGAATCAACGTTGCCGAGGCGATTGCCCCGTAGCGCTCGCCCAAGGCGCCGAGCATGGTCAGGCAGAACGCGGCCAGGGCCAGTGAGATGGCGAAAATCCACGGGTAGGGGAAGAGCAGCTCGACTGACAGTGCGGCGATGGCAAAGCACACCAGGGTCACCATCAGCGCGCTGAGCCGGCCCTGCCAGCCGTCGTCGGTCTCGGCCAGGGCGCTGGCGATGATCCCCAGGAACAGCGGGATCAGCAGGTTCATTTCATCCTGGTACCAGCACAGGGCCATGCTGCCGGTGAGGGCGACGGTTACCCGGATGCTGTAGCTGAACTTGTCTTGGCCCCACAGGCGACGCAGAGAATGGCGAAACGAGCTCGATGACATGATGGCCTGCTGGCAGTGATCGAATGAGAACCTGTTCAGTGAATGCCATTGCAGCTGGGGTCCGCTGCGCGGCCCTTCGCGGGCAAGCCCGCTCCCACAGCGGCCAGCGCAAAACTCTGTGGGAGCGGGCTTGTCCGCGAAGGGCCGCGCAGCGGACCCAGCTTTGATGCATCCTGGCACGGACCAGCAAGAAGCGTTCCGTGCTGAAAGGATTCTACCTTACACGAACTGCGCGGCGGCGTTAGCCGAGGCCCAGGCCCACTGGAAATTAAACCCACCCAGATGGCCGCTGACGTCCAGCACTTCACCGATGAAGTACAGCCCCGGGCTCTTCAGCGATTCCATGGTCTTGGACGACACCTCGCGGGTATCCACCCCGCCAAGCGTCACCTCGGCAGTGCGATAGCCCTCGGTCCCGGCCGGCACCACTTGCCAGGCCGCCAGCCTCTCGGCGATCTGTGCAAGCTCGGCCGGGGTGTACTGCTTCATCGGCTTGGAGACGAACCACTGATCAGCCAACAGGTTGGCCAGCTTGCGCGTGAACACTTCGCCCAGCACGGTTTTCAGTTCGCTGTTGGCGCGCTCGGTCTGTTGCTGTTGCAGCCAGTCGAGGGCATCGCGGTCCGGCAGCAGGTTGATCTCGACCGTGTCGCCAGCCTCCCAGAACGAAGAAATCTGCAAGATCGCCGGGCCACTCAGACCACGATGGGTGAACAGCAGGTTCTCGCGGAAGCTGGTGCCATTGCAGCTGGCGGTGCAATCGAGCGAGGTCCCCGACAGTTCACTGCACAGTGCCTTGAGCTGGGGCTCGGTGATGGTGAAGGGCACCAAACCTGCGCGGGTGGGCAGCAGGCTGTGGCCGAACTGGCGTGCAACCTGATAGCCAAAGCCGCTGGCGCCCAGGGTCGGAATCGACAGACCGCCGGTGGCGATCACCAGCGACTGGCAGGCAAACGGCCCGGCGCTGGTGTGCAGGCGATAGCCGTTGTCGGTCTTGTCGATGGTCTCGATGCTGGTTTCCATGCGCAGCTCGACCCCGGCATCGTCACATTCGGCGAGCAGCAGGTTGAGGATGTCGCTGGACTTGTTATCGCAAAACAGCTGGCCCAGCTTCTTCTCGTGGTACGGCACGCCATGCTTGGCCACCAGCTCGATGAAGTCCCACTGGGTGTAGCGGGCCAGCGCCGACTTGCAGAAGTGCGGGTTGTGCGAGAGGAAGTTGCCAGGTTCGGTGTACAGGTTGGTGAAGTTGCAGCGCCCGCCGCCGGACATGAGAATCTTCTTGCCCGGTTTGTTGGCATGATCGAGCAGAAGCACCCGGCGCCCGCGTCGGGCACTGAGTTGAGCGCACATCAGGCCGGCGGCGCCAGCGCCGAGGATGATCACGTCGGTGGAGTGCAAGATAGTTTCCCTGCGAACGATGAAATAGGAGGTCGACGCCACCCTGGTAGGAGCGGGCTTGTCCCGCGATAGCGTCAGCCGGGTCAACGACGTGCCTGGTCGACCGCTATCGCAGGGCAAACCCGCTCCTACTAGGGACGTGGTGCTGCTTAAAGGATACGAACTTTCAGCGAGCGGCCCTTGATCTTGCCGCTGTTGAGCCGCTGCATGGCCTGCTTGGCCAAGGCCCGCTCCACCGCCACGAAGGCCTGGAAGTCGAAGATGGCGATCTTGCCTACCTGCTTGCCAGGAATCCCCGCATCACCGGTCAGCGCGCCAAGGATATCGCCTGGGCGCAGCTTGTCCTTGCGTCCGGCGGCAATGCACAAGGTGGCCATGACCGGCAGCAGCGGTTCACCGCCTTTGTTCTTCAGGCTGTCCAGTTGCTCCCAGCGCAGCGGGCGCTTCTGCAACTGCTCGATGGCCTGGGCGCGATGGCCTTCGGCCGGCGCCACCAGGCTCACCGCCACGCCTTTCTCGCCTGCGCGACCGGTACGGCCAACGCGGTGTACGTGGATCTCGGCGTCACGCGCCAGTTCAACGTTGATCACCATGTCCAGGCCATCGATGTCCAGGCCACGGGCGGCGACGTCAGTGGCCACCAGTACCGAGCTGCTGCGGTTGGCGAACATGGCCAGCACCTGATCGCGGTCACGCTGCTCCAGATCACCGTGCAGGGCCTGGGCAACGATGCCCTTGGCGGTGAGGTGGGCAACCACCTCTTCGCACTGCTGCTTGGTGAAGCAGAACGCCACGCACGATTCAGGGCGATAGTGGCCAAGCACCCGGGTCAGCGCTTCGAGGCGCTGCTGTGGGTCGATCTCGATAAAGCTCTGCTCGATCTGGGTTTCGCTGTGCAACGCCTCGACCTTGACCTGCTGCGGCTTGCGCATGAAGTCTGCGGCCAGTTGCTCGATGCCGCTTGGATAGGTGGCGGAGAACAGCAAGGTCTGGCGGCGCGCCGGGGTCTTGCCGATGATGCTGGCGATGGCGTCGAAGAAGCCCATGTCGAGCATCCGGTCAGCTTCGTCGAGCACCAGGGTGTTAAGCCCATCGAGCACCAAGGTGCCCTTGTCCAGGTGCTGCTGCACCCGGCCTGGGGTGCCGACGATGATGTGCGCGCCATGCTCCAGCGAGGCGATCTGCGGGCCGAGCGAGACGCCGCCGCACAGGGTCAGGATCTTGATGTTGTCCTCGGCCCGGGCCAGCCGGCGCAGTTCTTTGGCGACCTGGTCGGCCAGCTCGCGGGTCGGGCACAGGACCAGCGCCTGGCAGCCGAAGTAGCGCGGGTTGATCGGGTTGAGCAGGCCGATGCCGAAGGCGGCGGTCTTGCCGCTGCCGGTCTTGGCCTGGGCGATCAGGTCCTGGCCCTTGAGGATGACCGGCAGGCTCTGGGCCTGGATCGGGGTCATCGCGGCATAGCCGAGGGCGTCCAGGTTGGCCAGCATGGCGGCGGACAGCGGCAGAGTGGCAAATGCGGTGGATTCGGTGGTCACGAGGCGGGCCTGCGTTGCGAAGCGAAAAATGCCGCACAGTCTACCAGCCTCGTGGCCATTCGCCCTAAGGTTCGATCTCCGGTTCCGGACGACGGGCACGCCTTCCGTCTGTCGGCGCCAGTTGCAGGAAGATCGCCGCCGCCAGCATGGCCATCAGGCCGATGGTGAAGAAGGTCAGCTGGAACGCGCCCAGGGTGGTTTCCACGCCCTCGGCGCTGCCGGCCGCGGTGAAACCGCCAAGCAAGGCACCGGCGCAGGCCACGCCCAGGCTCAGCGACAGCTGCGCGACCACCGACAGCAAGCTGTTGCCACTGCTGGCGCTGGCGTCGTCCAGGTCGATCAGGGTCACGGTGTTCATCGCGGTGAACTGCAGCGAGTTGACCGCACCGAGCAAGGACAACTGCACCAGCAGCAGGGCGTAAGGCGTCTGCTCGTCCACCAGGCCCAGGCTGGCCAGCAGAATGCCCAGCAGCAAGGTATTGCCGGTGAGGATGATCCGGTAGCCCAGGCGTTCGATCAGCGGCCTGGCAATTGACTTGGCGACCATCGCCGCCGCCGCCAGGGGGATCATGCTCATCCCCGCCTGGGAGGGCGAGTAGCCCAAGGCGATCTGCAGCAACAACGGCACCAAAAATGGCAACGCGCCGCTGCCCAGGCGAGCGAACAGGTTGCCCAGGATGCCGATGGCAAAGGTCCGCACGCGGAACAGGCTGGGGGAGAACAGCGGCTCCGGATCCCGCCCGGCGCGCAGCCAGTAGGCCGCCAGGCACGCCATGCCGGCGAACAGCAGCAACATCACGCGCAAGTGCGGCAGGTGCAGCTCGCCCAGGCCTTCCATGGCGATGGTGATCAGTACCATCGCCGCGCCGAACAGAATGAAGCCCGGGGCATCGAAGGTTGTCCGTTCCGTGCCGCGCAGGTCGGGGATGAACTTCCATACCGCATAGCAGCCCAGGGCGCCCACCGGCAGGTTGAGCAAAAAGATCCAGTGCCAACTGAGGATCTCCACCAGCCAACCGCCCATCGTCGGCCCGAGCAGCGGGCCGAGCAGGCCGGGAATGGTGATGAAGCTCATGATCCGCACCAGCTCCGAGCGCGGATAGGCGCGCAGGACCACCAGGCGCCCCACCGGCAGCATCAGCGCGCCGCCCAGGCCCTGGATGATCCGGGCAATGATCAGGAAGGTCAGGCTGTTGGCGATGGCGCACAGCAGCGAGCCGAAGCTGAATAGCAGAATCGCGCTGAAGAAGATCCGCTTGGTGCCGAAGCGATCGGCGATCCAGCCAGAGGCCGGAATCAGCAGGGCGACGGTGAGCATGTAGGCGATGATCACGCCTTGCATGCGCAGTGGGTCTTCTTCAAGTGAACGGGCCATGGCCGGCAGGGCGGTATTGAGGATGGTGCCGTCCAGCGACTGCATGAAGAAGGCGATGGCCACGACCCAGGGGATCCAGCGGGCGGTGACGGGGTCCAGCGGCGGGCGTTCGGACATAAGCAACCTTCGCGTCGAGAGCAACTGAGCGGGGCTCGTGGTAGCGGGCTTGCCCCGCGATAGCGTCAGCCTGATCGACAGGGCCGACA
>NZ_JBCPSP010000068.1:0-16747 GCF_051129895.1 Pseudomonas sp. Je.1.5.c | reverse complement strand
ACCATCTCAGCAGCCCGGATTTTCTGTTCTTTCGAGTATGACTTTCGCACTGATTTTGCCTCCAATTGGGCGCCATCATAGCGCCCGTAGAAGGTGTCCAAAATCATTAGGCCAGATCAGCTTGCCCGCGAAGGGCTGCAACGCAGACCCAAACTTGTCAGTGCGTAGGGCGCTTCAGGGTTTGGCAACGTGCCAAACGTCCTTCATGCCATCACCCGTGGTCTCCCCTGCCTTCTTGTCCTTGACGAAGGTATACAGCGGCTTGCCGTCATAGGCCCACTGCATGCTGCCATCGTCGCGGGTGACGTGGGTCCACTTGCCCTGGGCCGCTTCGTCATCGGCTTTGACCATCAACGGCGGCCAGTTCTTGGCACAATCGCCATTGCACATGGACTTGCCACCGGCATCCTTGTCGAACGTGTACAGCGTCATGCCGTCATGGTCGACCCACATGCCATCTTTCTCCATGGCATGGTGGGCAGATGCCACGCCCGGCAGTGCCAGCACAGCGAAAAGGGCCATCCAGTTCAGCGTTTTTCGTGTCATTGGATTTCACCGTTTTTGTTCGGGTGTGGGATTTAAAGCCTAGCTCAGTCATCAATACTTGCCGCAACGGCCCACGACATGTCACACGACTGCAATAATTCCGTTATCTAATGCGGGCCAAGACACCGTATCCAGGAGAGGTTTTGAGCATGGTTGGCAGGAACATTCTGATCGTCGACGACGAGGCACCGATTCGCGAGATGATCGCCGTTGCGTTGGAAATGGCCGGCTACGACTGCCTGGAAGCGGAGAATTCGCAACAGGCCCACGCCATCATCGTCGACCGCAAGCCAGACCTGATCCTACTCGACTGGATGCTCCCGGGCACCTCCGGCATCGAGCTGGCCCGCCGCCTCAAGCGCGACGAGCTGACGGGCGACATCCCGATCATCATGCTGACCGCCAAGGGTGAAGAGGACAACAAGATCCAGGGCCTGGAAGTCGGCGCCGATGACTACATCACCAAACCCTTCTCGCCGCGTGAACTGGTGGCTCGGCTCAAGGCCGTGCTGCGCCGCACCGGCCCCAGCGACAGCGAAGCGCCAATCGAAGTCGGCGGCCTGCTGCTCGACCCGATCAGCCACCGGGTGACCATCGATGGCAAGCCGGCCGAGATGGGCCCCACCGAATACCGCCTGCTGCAGTTCTTCATGACCCACCAGGAGCGCGCCTATACCCGTGGCCAGTTGCTCGACCAGGTCTGGGGCGGCAACGTCTATGTCGAGGAGCGCACCGTCGACGTGCACATCCGTCGCCTGCGCAAAGCGCTGGGTGAGGCCTACGAAAATCTGGTACAAACCGTCCGGGGCACCGGCTATCGCTTCTCGACCAAGAGCTGATCGAAGCCCGAGCGCCTAGCTGCACGCCGCTGTACAAGGACCGTCAATTGAACCAGAACTGGCACGCGACCCTGATTCGTCACCTGCTGCTGTTGATCACCGTCTGCCTGATCGGCGGGTTGATCAGCGGCTATTACGGCTGGAGCCTGGCCCTTGGCCTGGCGCTCTACCTGGGTTGGACCCTCAAGCAATTGCTGCGCCTGCACGACTGGCTGCGCAACCATCAACCCGACGAAGCACCACCCGACGGCTACGGCTTGTGGGGTGAAGTGTTCGACAGCATCTATCACCTGCAACGGCGCGACCAACGTGTGCGCGGCCGGCTGCAGGCCGTGATCGACCGGGTCCAGGAGTCCACCGCCGCGTTGCGCGATGCGGTGATCATGCTCGACAGCGATGGCAACCTGGAATGGTGGAACCGCGCCGCCGAGACCCTGCTGGGCTTCAAGACCCCGCAGGACGGCGGCCAGCAGGTGACCAACCTGGTCCGTCACCCGCGCTTCAAGGAATACTTCGAAGCGGAAAACTACCTCGAACCGCTGGAAATCCCCTCGCCGATCAACGACCGCATGCGGGTCCAGCTGCATATCACCCGGTATGGCAACAACGAGCATCTGATGCTGGTGCGCGATGTCACGCGCATCCATCAGCTCGAACAGATGCGCAAAGACTTCGTCGCCAACGTCTCCCATGAGTTGCGCACGCCACTGACGGTGATCACCGGCTACCTGGAGACGCTGCTGGACAACGTCGAAGACGTCAACCCGCGTTGGAGCCGGGCGCTGCAGCAGATGAGCCAGCAAGGCTCACGCATGCAGACCCTGCTCAACGACCTGCTGCTGTTGGCCAAGCTCGAAGCCACCGACTACCCCTCGGACAACCAGCCAGTGGCGGTGGATGCCCTGCTCAACGCGATCAAGAGCGATGCACAGGCATTGTCCGGGCCGCGTAACCAGCGGATCAGCCTGGAGGCGGCGCCCGGGGTTCATCTCAAGGGCAGCGAGTCGGAGCTGCGTAGCGCGTTTTCCAACCTGGTGTTCAATGCGGTCAAGTACACCCAGGATGAAGGCCACATCCGTATTCGTTGGTGGGCGGACGAGCAAGGCGCGCATCTGTCGGTACAAGACTCGGGGATGGGCATCGATGCCAAGCATTTGCCGCGCCTGACCGAGCGTTTCTACCGGGTCGACTCGAGCCGCAACTCCAACACTGGCGGCACCGGGCTGGGCTTGGCGATCGTCAAGCATGTGCTGTTGCGCCATCGTGGCCGGTTGGAGATCAGCAGTGTACTGGGGCATGGCAGTACCTTTACCTGCCACTTTGCGCCGGGACAGCTGGTGTCCAACAAAGCATAAGCGCCAAGCATCGCTGGGGCCGCTACGCGGTCCATCCCAGCGCTTCGGCGCCCCGACCAGCCAGCTCCACCGCAGCATACCCTTTGCTTTTGCGGCCTCAGCCGCTACATTGGCTGTCCTGTGCCAGCCTCTGCTGGCACTTGTTTTTCATCCTTTTCGAAGACGGACCCCGTAAAACCCCATCATGGACCCTTCCCCTGGTATCAGCTTCACCTCTCTGTTTGCCGACTTCGGCATGATTCTTTTTGCGCTGTTCCTGGTCTTGCTCAACGGCTTTTTCGTTGCCGCCGAGTTCGCCATGGTCAAGCTGCGCTCCACCCGCGTCGAGTCGATCGCCGAACTGCATGGCTGGCGTGGCAGCATCCTGCGCAAGGTGCACAACCAACTGGATGCCTACCTGTCGGCCTGCCAGCTGGGTATCACCCTGGCCTCGCTGGGCTTGGGCTGGGTCGGTGAACCTGCGTTCGCCCACTTGCTCGAACCGCTGCTGGCCTACCTTGGCGTCGATACGCCAGAGTTGATCAAGGGCATCTCGTTCTTCGTCGCCTTCTTCGTCATCTCCTACCTGCATATCGTGGTCGGCGAGCTGGCGCCCAAGTCGTGGGCGATCCGCAAACCCGAGCTGCTATCGCTGTGGACTGCAGTGCCGCTGTACGTGTTCTACTGGGCGATGTACCCGGCCATCTACCTGCTCAACGCCAGCGCCAACACCATCTTGCGCATTGCTGGCCAGGGCGAGCCTGGGCCGCACCATGAGCATCACTACAGCCGCGAAGAGCTCAAGCTGATCCTGCACTCCAGCCGCGGCCAGGACCCTAGCGACCAAGGCATGCGCGTGCTGGCCTCGGCCGTGGAGATGGGCGAGCTGGAAGTGGTCGACTGGGCCAACTCCCGCGAAGACATGATCAGCCTCGATGCCAAGGCGCCGCTGAAGGAAATCCTGGCGATGTTCCGCCGGCACAAGTTCAGCCGTTACCCGGTGTACGACGCCGAGCGTGAGGAGTTCACCGGCCTCTTGCACATCAAGGACCTGTTGCTGGAGCTGGCCGACCTGGACCACATCCCCGGCACCATCGACCTGGAAGACTTGTGCCGGCCGCTGGAGCGTGTGTCCCGCCACATGCCGCTGTCGCAGCTGCTGGAGCAGTTCCGCAAGGGCGGTGCACACTTCGTGCTGGTCGAGGAAGCCGATGGCAAGGTGATCGGTTACCTGACCATGGAGGACGTACTGGAAGTGCTGGTTGGCGACATTCAGGACGAGCACCGCAAGACCGAGCGCGGCATCCTCGCTTACCAGCCAGGCAAATTGCTGGTGCGCGGTGATACGCCGCTGTTCAAGGTCGAGCGTTTGCTCGGCGTGGACCTTGACCACATCGAGGCGGAGACCCTGGCAGGCTTGGTGTACGAGACGCTCAAGCGCGTGCCTGAGGAAGAAGAACTGCTTGAGGTCGAAGGGCTGCGGATCATCATCAAGAAGATGAAAGGGCCGAAGATCGTGCTGGCCAAGGTGCTCAAGCTCGACTGACCCGTTGGGGCCGCTTTTTGCGGCCCATCGCAGCGGTTCGGCGCCCCGACAAGCCAGCTCCTACAGGCAGCCCAAATACCTCGCTGCCTTGCACCAAATGGGGCTGTAAAGCAGCCCCCCATTCTCAGGGGTTACCGGCAGTGAAATTCGGTAGCCCGCCAATCGGCCGGTCGAACTGATACGGAATCGACTCCAGCGACAACCCGACATTACGCTGCACCACAAAATGCAGGTGCGGCCCGCTGCTGTTACCGGTATTGCCCGACTTGGCCAGGACCTCGCCCTGCCCCACCCGCTGACCTTCCCCCACCACCACCGATCCGCGCATCAGGTGCAGGTACACCCCCATGGTGCCGTCCGGGTGCAGGATGCGCACAAAATTGCCGGAAGGATGGGTGCCGCGTCCGCTCTGGCTGTTCTCAATCTTCACCACCACCCCGCCACGCGCCGCGACGATAGGCGTACCTTCAGGCATGGCAATGTCCATGGCGTAGCGGCCTTTGGCGCCAAAATGGCTGTAGCGACCGTTCGGCCCTTGGGTCAGACGGAATGGCCCACCCCGCCAGGGGAACGGGTAGCGAAACGCCTGGGGGCGCTGCACCGGGTCGCCCATGGCATAGTTCAACTTGCTCTGATAGCCCAGCTTCGCGCCTGGCCGCACCTTCACCACGCTTAGCACCTGGGTCGAGCGCGGCGGTAGCACGCGCCGGACAATACGCGGTGCATTGCCGCCAAGGGCATTGCTCAGGCGCAGCAGTCGTAACTCGACCTCAACAGGTGCGAATAGCTCGTTACGCGCCGAAAACCGAACGCCTCCTGCGAAGGCCTCAGTGTTTAGGCGTACCTGGCCTTCCAAACGTTCGACCATCGGTTCGCGGAAAATCAGAGGTTTGGCGCCCGCGCTCGGCCGCTCGGAATAGGACACCACTCCGAATTCATCAGTGGTCTTGTAGATGGTCATGCCCAGGCTCGACGCTGAGGCCAGGAGCAAGGCACAAAACAGCAGCAGGCGGCTGGGCATGATAGTGGCTTTTTGACAGGTTAGATCTGTCGAAGCCTAGCAGCCCAGTACCGGGGTGTAGGTGCAGTTGGTCGCCTGGATCAGGCAGTGCGCGCCTCATCGCGGGGCAAGCCCGCTGCCACGAGCTGGGCTTGCCCCGCGATGAGTCCTGAACCGGCGCTCAAGCGCCCGGGGTGAAGTGCTTCTGGGTAGTCCCGCGGGCAATCAGCCGCGACAGGTAGTCGAGCTTCTGCGCATCCTGGTCGACGAACTTGAACGTCAGCTGCAACCAGTCGCTCTCTGGCTTGGGCTCCAGCGCTGCTACGGCATGCAGATAGCCGTTGAGCCGCGCGACCTCGGCGTTCTCACCCTGCTCCAGGTCCAGCACCGCGCCTTCCAACACTTGTGGCAGATTGGCGCTACGACGCACGACCAGCAGCGCCTCCTTGAGGCTCAACGCCTTGATCACGCATTGCTGGGTGCCGCTGGACAAACGCAACTGGCCTTGGCCGCGCCCGCTCTGCGCAGCGGCAGCCGCCGTACGCGGTGTCGGGGCATTGATCAGCGGTTTGGCAGCTGCTGGAGCCGGCGCTGGCGCGACTTTGGCCGCTTCAGGCCGTCCACCGGTCAGGGCGCTGAGCGAATCGTTGGCGAACGCCGAATTGACCCGCGCCGGCCCACCTGCCAGCAGGCTGTCCAGCTTGCCGATCTTGCTCAGCGACTTCTTCACCTTGGTCAGCAGCTGCTCGTTGGTGAACGGTTTGCCGACGAAGTCGGAAACGCCGGCCTGAATCGCCTGAATAACGTTTTCCTTGTCACCGCGGCTGGTCACCATGATGAACTGCAGGGCTTTCATTTCAGGCTGCTGGCGGCACCAGGTGAGCAGTTCGAGGCCGGACATCTCCGGCATCTCCCAGTCGCACAGGACCAGGTCGTAGGTTTCCTTGCTCAGCATCGCCATGGCCTTGCGACCGTTGACCGCGTCTTCGATGACCATGCCGGGGAAGGCATTGCGCAGGCACTTCTTTACCAGGTCACGGATGAACGGCGCGTCATCCACAACCAGCACATTGACTTTACTCATCAACACTCCTCTTGATCCCGACTAGCATACCGCTGACTGATGGCCATTTGCCAAACCACTGGTCACGCCGGGAGTTCTCACATTGTTCGCGGGTGCCTGCTGGCTGCTCGACCGCAAACGAAAACGCCCGGCACAGGCCGGGCGTTCATGCTCGGGAGCAATCCTATTTATCGTCCGATTCAGCCGGAACATTAGCGATTTCACCCTCGACCCCGGCGTTGCCTTCGACTTCCGCCTTCATCCGCTTGAGGCCCAGGTGGCGCACGTCAGTGCCGCGCACCAGGTAGATCACCAGCTCGGCGATGTTGCGTGCGTGGTCGCCGATCCGCTCCAGCGAACGCAGGGCCCAGATCACGCTGAGGACACGCGAGATCGAACGCGGGTCTTCCATCATGTAGGTGACCAGCTCGCGCAGGGCAGTCTTGTATTCGCGGTCGATGGTCTTGTCGTACTGGGCCACCGACAGGGCCAGCTCGGCATCGAAGCGGGCGAACGCGTCCAGCGCGTCACGGACCATGTTGCGCACCTGATCGCCAATGTGGCGCACCTCGACGTAGCCGCGCGGCGACTCGCCTTCCTCGCACAGCTGGATGGCGCGACGGGCGATCTTGGTCGACTCGTCACCGATGCGCTCCAGGTCGATCACCGACTTGGAGATGCTGATGATCAAGCGCAGGTCGGACGCCGCAGGCTGGCGACGAGCGAGGATGCGCACGCATTCCTCGTCGATGTTGCGCTCCATCTGGTTGATCTGTTCATCGACTTCACGCACCTGCTGAGCCAGGCCAGAGTCGGCTTCGATCAGCGCAGTGACCGCGTCGTTGACCTGCTTCTCGACCAGCCCACCCATCGCCAGGAGGTGGCTGCGAACCTCTTCGAGCTCGGCGTTGAACTGCTGGGAGATGTGATGGGTAAGGCTTTCTTTGTTGATCATGCGTTCGCTCCGCGAGCTGCAAGCTTCAAGTGTGTTCGTGTGGGAGCGGGCTTGCCCGCGAAGCAGGCGCCTACGGCGCATGGCATGGGCTTCGCCCTTGTTCGCGGGCCAGCCCGCTCCCACAGGGTCCGAGTCGTTCCTGCGGCCTCTAGCCGTAACGACCGGTGATGTAGTCTTCGGTCTGTTTCTTCGCCGGGTTGGTGAACAGCGTATCGGTATCACCGAACTCGATCAGTTTGCCCATGTACATGAACGCGGTGTAGTCCGAGACACGCGCCGCCTGTTGCATGTTGTGGGTAACGATGACGATGGTGTACTTGGATTTCAATTCGTAGATCAGCTCTTCGACCTTCAAGGTCGAGATCGGGTCGAGTGCCGAGCACGGCTCATCGAGCAGCAGCACTTCAGGCTCGACGGCAATGGTACGGGCGATGACCAAACGTTGCTGCTGACCACCGGACAGGCCCAGCGCCGACTCGTGCAGGCGGTCCTTGACCTCATCCCACAGGGCCGCGCCCTTGAGTGCCCACTCAACGGCCTCATCGAGGGTGCGTTTCTTGTTGATGCCCTGGATGCGCAGGCCGTAGACCACGTTTTCATAAATGGTCTTGGGGAACGGGTTAGGCTTCTGGAACACCATGCCGACCCGCCTACGCAGCTCGGCGACGTCTTCGCCCTTGCGGTAGATGTTGTTGCCGTACAGGTTGATCTCGCCTTCGACGCGGCAGCCATCGACCAAGTCGTTCATGCGGTTGAACGTGCGCAGCAGGGTCGACTTACCGCAGCCGGACGGGCCGATGAAGGCGGTCACGCGCTGTTTGGGGATGTTCATGCTGACGTCGAACAACGCCTGCTTGTCGCCGTAGTACAGGGACAGACCGGGCACTTCGATGGCCACGGTCTCTTCGGCCAGGCGCAGGCTCTGCTTGTCGCGCCCCAGGGCCGACATGTCGATGCCGTGGGTGTGGGATTCTTGCTGCATGGTCAACTCCATACGCTATCAATTCGTTTCAAAGCGCCGCCCGGCTCGCGGGCGGCATGCTTGCTAATCAGACTCAGTGGTCGAGCGCCTTGTACTTCTCGCGCAGGTGGTTACGGATCCACACCGCCGAAAGGTTGAGGGTGGCGATCACCAGCACCAGCAACAGCGCGGTGGCGTACACCAGCGGTCGCGCGGCCTCGACGTTCGGGCTCTGGAAGCCGACGTCATAGATGTGGAAGCCCAGGTGCATGATCTTCTGGTCCAGGTGCAGGTAAGGGTAGTTACCGTCCACTGGCAGCGATGGCGCCAGCTTGACCACACCCACCAGCATCAGCGGTGCCACTTCACCGGCGGCACGTGCCACGGCGAGGATCATGCCGGTCATCATCGCCGGGCTGGCCATTGGCAGGACGATCTTCCACAGCGTCTCGGCCTTGGTCGCGCCGAGGGCCAGCGAGCCCTCGCGCACGGTCCGCGGGATCCGCGCCAGACCTTCTTCGGTGGCCACGATCACCACCGGCACGGCCAGCAGGGCCAGGGTCAACGAAGCCCACAGCAGACCTGGAGTCCCCAGGGTTGGCGCCGGCAGGGCTTCAGGGAAGAACAGCCGGTCGATCGAACCACCCAGCACGTAGACGAAGAAGCCCAGGCCGAACACGCCGTAGACGATCGCCGGAACACCCGCCAGGTTGTTCACCGCGATGCGGATCAGCCGCGTTACCGGGCCCTGGCGGGCATATTCACGCAGGTACACCGCAGCCAGCACGCCGAACGGGGTGACGATCACGGCCATGATCAGGGTCATCATCACCGTACCGAAGATGGCCGGGAAGATACCGCCCTCGGTGTTGGCTTCACGCGGGTCGTCGCTCAAGAACTCCCAGACCTTGGCAAAGTAGGTGCCCAGCTTGGTGAAGGTACCCATGCCGTTTGGCTGATAGGCATGCACCACCTTGTCCAGGTTGATCTCGACTTCGCGGCCATTGCCATCACGGGCAACCAGGCTGTCACGGCTGAACTCGCTGTGCAGCGCGCCCAGGCGGTCTTCGATGGCCTTGTAGCGGCTGTTCAGCTCGGCGCGCTCGGCGTCCATGTCCGCCTGAGCAGCGGCGTCCAGCTTGCCGTCGAGCTCAAGCTTACGGCTGTGCAGGCGCAGGCGCTCCAGGCCATGGTTGATCGCGCCGATGTCTTTCTTCTCAAGGGTCTGCAGCTCGCCGGCCAGTTTGCTGGCACGCTTGAGGCGCGCTTGCAGTTCGGTCCAGGCCGCTTGGCCTTCGGCGACGACCTTGCCGTTCTCCTTGACGCTGACCAGGTAGCCGTAGAAGTTGCCCCATTCGCGACGCTCCAGGGCGATCAGTTCGGCGGGGGTGGTTTGATCCACCAGCCAGTCACCGACCACCCAGGTGAAGTCGCTGCCATTGAGGTCGCGGTTGCCGACCTTGATCAGCTCGCGGGTCATGAACTCCGGGCCGTTATCCGGCACCGGCAGACCGGCGCCCTTCAAGCGCGCCAGCGGTACTTCTTCCTTCTGTACCACTTCACCGATGACTACATGATCAGCCTGGCCCGGCACCTTATAGGTGGCCTGGATCAGGTCGGCCGGCCAGAAGTGGCCCAGGCCACGCACGGCGATCACCGCCAGCAGGCCCACGGTCATGATCACTGCGATGGCGACCGCGCCACCGCTGATCCAGACGCCGGGGGCGCCGCTCTTGAACCAGCCTTTGAGGGAATCCTTTTTCACGGATCTCTACCTTTCTATCAAAGCGACGAGTATTTCTTGCGCAGACGCTGACGAATCAGCTCGGCCAGGGTGTTCATCACGAAGGTGAACATCAGCAGTACCAGCGCGGCGAGGAACAGCACGCGGTAGTGGCTGCCGCCGACTTCCGACTCGGGCATCTCCACCGCGACGTTGGCGGCCAGGGTACGCATGCCTTCAAACAGGTTCATTTCCATGACCGGGGTGTTACCGGTGGCCATCAACACGATCATGGTCTCGCCCACTGCACGACCCATGCCGATCATCAGCGCCGAGAAGATACCCGGGCTGGCCGTGAGGATGACCACGCGGGTCAGGGTTTGCCATGGCGTGGCACCCAGCGCCAGCGAACCCAGGGTCAGGCTGCGTGGCACGCTGAACACGGCGTCTTCGGCGATCGAGTAGATGTTCGGGATCACCGCGAAGCCCATGGCGATACCGACTACCAAGGCGTTGCGCTGGTCGTAGGTGATGCCCAGGTCGTTGCTGATCCACAGGCGCATGTCGCCGCCGAACCACCAGGTTTCAATGAACGGGCTCATGTACAGAGCGAACCAGCCGGTGAACAGGATCACCGGGATCAAAATCGCGGCTTCCCAGCCATCCGGCACACGCAGGCGCAGCGATTCCGGCAGGCGGCTCCAGGTGAAGCCGGCCAGCAAGATACCGATCGGCATCAACAGGAACAGGCTGAACACACCCGGCAGGTGGCCTTCAAGGTACGGCGCGAGGAACAGGCCGGCGAAGAAGCCGAGGATCACCGTCGGCATCGCTTCCATCAGCTCGATCACCGGCTTGACCTTGCGGCGCATGCCAGGGGCCATGAAGTAGGCCGTGTAGATCGCTGCGGCAATGGCCAGCGGCGCCGCCAGGATCATCGCGTAGAACGCGGCCTTGAGGGTACCGAAGGTCAGTGGCGAAAGGCTCAGCTTAGGCTCGAAGTCGGTGTTCGATGCAGTCGACTGCCAAACGTACTTGGGCTCGTCGTAGTTCTCGTACCAGACCTTGCTCCACAGTGCGCTCCAGGACACTTCCGGATGCGGGTTCTTCAGGCTCAGCGGCAGCAGCTTGCCGCCTTCTTCGATGAAGATGCGGTTGGCGCGTGGCGACAGCGCGAGGATACCCGCGCCTTCGGCGGCAGGCTCGACCAGCAGGGTACGATGCGCGGTGCTGTGGAACACGCCGAGCTTGCCGGCGCTGTCCAGGGCGATGAAACCTTTGCGGCGCTCTTCGGCGTCGATCTGCACCACCGGGGCGTTGCCCATCTGGAAGCTGCGAATCAGCTTGAAGCGCTGCTCGCCATCCGGGTCGCGGGCCATGAACCACTGGCTCAGGCCACCTTTGGAATCACCGAAGATCAGCGAGATACCGCCGACCAGCTGGGCACTGGCGGTGATCTCGGCCTGGCCGTCGTCGAGCAGCTTGTAGCGACCGTTGAGGCTCTTGTCGCGCAGGCTGAACACGTCGGCCTGGGCGCGACCGTTAACCACATACAGCCATTGCTGGCGCGGGTCGATGAAGATCGCCTTCACCGGCTCGGTCATTTGCGGCAGGTCGATGCGGTTCTGCTCGCTGGTGACCTCACCGGTCATCATGTTCTCTTCGCGAGTCAGCTGGGTCACCAGCAGTTGCGAACCGTGCGAACCGGCTACCGTGACGGTCTCGCCGTTGACGTTGACGCTGACGTGCTCAAGCGCGCGGCCCTGCTCGTCGAGCACGAACGGTTCCTGGCCATACGGGAAATCGATGCCAGGGGTAATGGTCTTCTTGTTGTCCGGGTAGGTGATCTTGTAGGTGTGGTGGAACACCACCGCCTGACCATTGGACAGGCCCAGCACGATTAGCGGGCTACCCGGCTGGTCGGTACTGATCGACGTCACCTGGGCGCCTGCCGGAACGGGCAGGTTCACGCGATTGATTTCAGCACCGCTCTTGGTGTCGAAAAACAGCGCCTGGCCTTTATCGGACACACGCATGCCGACCAGGTTTTGCTCCTCGAGGGCGATCATCAGCGGTTTGCCGGCATCCTGCTGCAGCCAGGTCGGCTCCAGGGCCTTCTTGCTGGTCAGTTCGGCGCCCTGGAACAGTGGCAGCACGACATAGGCCAGATAGAAGAAGATCAGGGTGATTGCCGCCAGCACGGCAAGCCCGCCCACCAGTACATACCAGCGGGTCAGGCGATCCTTGAACGCACGCATTTTGCGCTTGCGTTGCAACTCGGGCGTATTGAAATCAATCCGCACGGGGGGAGAATTTTGGGTCATGGTGGAGTTGGCCAGATCATTCATGCGCACACCCTAGCGGTCCCGTATTACAAAAACATGACAGTGCATTGACGCAAAAAAGCCCGCCGCTCAGGAGTTCTGGCTTCGGACCGAGAATGGGTGGGAGGGCTAGCCGCAGGCCAGCCCTCACCGGGGTCTCACTTACTTCTTGGCAACGTTACCGTTGTGCGACAGACCGAGGTCAGCCATGGCCTTGTCGACCACTTTCTTCGGCAATGGGATGTAGCCATCCTTGACCACGACCTGCTGGCCAGCTTGCGACAGGACCAGCTTGATGAACTCGGCGTCCAGCGGGGCCAGAGGCTTGTTCGGCGCCTTGTTGACGTAGACGTAGAGGAAGCGCGACAGCGGGTAGGTGCCGTTCAGGGCGTTGCTTTCGTTGTCTTCAACGAACTCGCCGCCTTCTTTCTTGGCCAGGGCTACAGTCTTGACGCTGGCGGTCTTGTAACCGATGCCCGAGTAGCCGATGCCGTTCAGCGAGCTGCTGATCGACTGCACGACCGAAGCTGAGCCAGGCTGTTCGTTGACGTTAGGCTTGAAGTCGCCTTTGCACAGGGCTTCTTCCTTGAAGTAGCCGTAGGTGCCAGATACCGAGTTACGGCCGAACAGCTGCACTGGCTTGTTGGCCAGGTCGCCAGTCACGCCCAGGTCGCCCCAGGTTTTCACGTCGGCTTTGCCGCCGCACAGGCGAGTCGAGGAGAAGATCGCATCGACCTGCGCCATGGTCAGGCCCTTGATCGGGTTGTCCTTGTGCACGAATACGGCCAGGGCGTCGACGGCAACCGGGATGGCGGTTGGCTTGTAGCCGTACTTCTGCTCGAAGGCCTGCAGCTCGACGTCCTTCATCTTGCGGCTCATCGGGCCGAGGTTGGCGGTGCCCTCGGTCAGCGCGGGTGGCGCGGTGGAGGAGCCGGCAGCCTGGATCTGGATGTTTACGTTCGGATATTCCTTCTTGTAGGCCTCGGCCCACAGCGTCATCAGGTTGGCGAGGGTGTCGGAACCTACGCTGGAGAGGTTGCCCGAAACACCGGTGGTCTTGGTGTAGGTCGGGATTGCTGGGTCGACAGCGGCTACCGCATTGGCGGTGGCAACGCCAGCGGCGGCGAAGGTAAGGGCCGCCATCAAACGCTTCAGTTTCATGCCTTGCTCCTAGCAGGAATATTTGGGGTGTTGGATGGATCGGGCCCAAGTATCTGCAGGCCGCATGAACACGATATGACTCCAATGTGACAATTGGATGAAAGGCCATCACCGCGAATGCGGGATGGCCTTTCAGGATGTTTCAAGGTTATGCGGATAGGCTGCAAATCAGCCCCAAATCCTCAAGCCTTACCGATTACTCAGCGCTTGTTCGCCAACAGGTAAAGCCCCACCAACAGACCAACGGCGCACAAACCCGCCACATAGTAAGCAGGCGCCATCGGGCTAAGCTTGAGCAACGCCGTCACCACCATCGGCGTCAGACCACCGAAAATGGCGTAGGCGACGTTGTAGGAGAATGACAACCCACTGAACCGCACCACCGCCGGGAACGCCTTGACCATCACATACGGCACTGCGCCAATCACCCCGACGCACAGGCCAGTCAGCGCGTACAGCGGGAACAGCAGGTCCGGCCGAGTCGGCAGGCTGTGGTAGAACGTCCACGAGGTCACCAGCAACGCCAGGCTGCCGATCACGAATACTCGCCCAGCACCAAAGCGATCCGCCAGACTGCCGGAACCAATGCAGCCCAGGCTGAGCAGCACGATCGCCAGGCTGTTGGCCTTGAGCGAGTCGGTCGGGCTGATGTGATAGAGACTCTGCAGCAGCGCCGGGGTCATCAGGATGACCACCACGACGCCAGCCGACAGCAGCCAGGTCAGCAGCATCGACAGGATGATCGCCCCGCGGTGATCACGCAGCACCGCGCGCAGTGGCAGCTCTTCAGCCAGCGCCTTGCGCTGCTGCATCTCGGCGAACACTGGGGTCTCGTGCAACCAGCGGCGCAGGTAGACCGCGAACAGGCCGAACACACCACCGAGCAGGAACGGAATCCGCCAGGCGTAATCCGCCACTTCCTCGACGGTATAAACCGTGTTGATCAGCGTCGCTACCAGCGAGCCCAGCAAAATCCCGGCGGTAAGCCCGGCAGTCAGCGTGCCGCAGGCGTAGCCGGTGTTGCGCGCCGGCACATGCTCGGAGACGAACACCCAGGCGCCCGGCACCTCTCCACCAATCGCCGCGCCCTGAATGACCCGCATCAACAGCAGCAGGATCGGCGCCCACAGGCCGATCTGCGCGTAGGTTGGCAGCAGGCCCATGATCAGCGTCGGCAGGGCCATCATGAAGATGCTCAAGGTGAACATCTTCTTGCGCCCCAGCAGGTCGCCGAAGTGCGCCATGACGATGCCGCCGAGCGGGCGCGCCAAGTAACCGGCAGCAAAGATGCCGAAGGTCTGCATCAGGCGTAGCCATTCGGGCATGTCTGGCGGGAAGAACAGCTTGCCCACCACCGTGGCGAAGAACACGAAGATGATGAAGTCGTAGAACTCCAGCGCGCCGCCCAGGGCGGACAATGAGAGCGTCTTGTAGTCACTGCGGGTCAGCGGCCGCGAGGGCTGCTCGATACTGCTGGGCACGGAGGTCATCGATTATCTCTTGTAGGTCGTGCAGGCCGCTTGGCACGCGGCTTCTGGATTGGTGAGCAGCGAAGATAGCAAATTGGCGCGCTACGCTCATAGCGATACAAAAACACTACAGATATTCATGAATGCGCGGTCGTCGCTGGCTGTGAGGCTCTATATACTGCCCATTCGTAGCAAAAGGTTGCTCCCGATGTGGGATGTTGTGCGAAAACGCCGGTCACTATGCTCAGGCGGTTTCGCAGAGTTTCCCTTCGGCCGCCCTGCGAAGCGAAATCAGCGTAGTATGTTTTTAGCTGAATCGATTTCTCGGCGTCCTTCATTGCGCCAACCAACGAAGCGTCACGGGTCAGAGGCCCCACGGCATGATTGAGCTCGAACAAGAAGATCCTATCCCGCAGGGCGACCTGGCCTTGCAAATTACTGCGTTACCCCGCGAAACCAACGGCTTTGGTGACATCTTCGGCGGCTGGCTGGTCGCGCAGATGGACCTGGCCGGCACCGCCATGGCCAGCCGTGTCGCAGGCGGCCGGGTGGCCACCGTGGCGATCGACCGCATGGCCTTCCTGGTCCCGGTAGCGGTAGGCGCACAACTGTCCTTCTATACCCAGACCCTGGAAATCGGCCGCAGCTCGATCCAGATGATGGTCGAAGTGTGGAGCGACGATCCGCTGTCCAGCGAATGGCGCAAGGTCACCGAAGCGGTGTTCGTGTTCGTCGCCATCGATGGCAGTGGCCGTACCCGTTCTGTGCCTCGTCGCTGAGTCTGGCTGGCGGTAAACTCGTTGCAAGGCACAAGGTCCAAGGCCTACATGCAATCAACGAGACAAGCGTATGGCTAATTTCAAGGTTGAAACCGAGCTCCACGGCGAGCTCAATTGCTGGCGCATCAGCAGCGCTCATGCCGAACTACTGATCGCCCAGCAAGGCGCACAGATCCTCAGCTATCAGCGAATCGGCGAGCCGCCGTTGCTGTGGCTGAGCGACCAGGCCATCTTCCGCCAGGGTAAATCCGTGCGCGCCGGGGTACCGGTGTGCTGGCCGTGGTTTGGCAACTTGCAGCGCAACCCCGAATCCGTCCAAGCCATGTACAAAGGCGACCAGGCTCCGGCCCACGGGTTGGCGCGCGGACGCGACTGGCAATTGCGCAGGGTCGAAGAGGTCGGCGCCAACCTTCAGATCGAGTTCGAACTGCCCGAGGCGCAAGGCGATCTGCCCGGCTGGGCGCATGAGGTCGAGTTGAAGCTGCTGATCGAGCTGGGTGAGCAATTGCGCGTGACTCTGACCAGCTACAACCTGGGCAACGACAGCGTGACCATCAGCCAGGCCCTGCACAGCTACTTCGCCGTCAGCGACGTACGCCAGGCGCGCGTTGAGGGTGTGCAGGGGCTGGACTACATCGAGACCCTGGCCGATTGGCAGCAGCGCACGCAAACCGGCGCGCTGGGCTTTGCCGGGGAGACCGACCGGATCTATCTGCACACCCCTGAGCGCTTGAGCATTGTCGACCCGCACTGGAATCGACGGATTACCCTGGCCAGCAGCGGCTCGCGCTCGGCAGTGATCTGGAACCCGTGGACCGAGCGAGCCAAGGAGCTGGCGGACATGGCCGATGATGGCTGGCAGCGGATGCTGTGCATCGAGACGGCGAATGTCTGGGATGATGTGGTGGTGCTCAGGCCTGGGGCGAGTCATGCCCTAAGCGTGGTGATTGGCAGCGAGGCGCTCTGATCTGACCGACCTCATCGCGGGGCAAGCCCTCTCCCACGCCAGCCTCCTGATGACGCGGGCTGCGTGGGAGAGGGCTTGCC
>NZ_JBCPSP010000067.1:0-17939 GCF_051129895.1 Pseudomonas sp. Je.1.5.c | reverse complement strand
CCGCGATAGCATCAGCAGCCTCAATTGGGGGGGCTGATCTGACGCTATCGCGGGGCAAGCCCGCTCCCACGAGGCGGTGTAGCGCATTGTCGTTGGCTTTGAGCCTGCGCCACTTGGCGTTCTGGTCATGAAGCCAGCCTAACGACACCCACAACCCCACTCCCACAGGGTGGGGTGGCGGCTACCAGCGCATCTTCACGCCAAGACTGCCAATCAAGCCATTGAGGTCATTGCCGTCCATATCGCTGCTGTAGTCGGCACTGACGAACAACGCCACATTCGGCGTCATCCGCGCCACCAGGCCCAAGCCCAATTCGACCGTGGTCGAATAGCGTGAGCTGGAGATCTTGTCGACCTGGTCCAGCTGCACCCCATCGGCGTTGCTGAAGTCGTACCAGACGTTGGTCCGCACATAGGGCTCGATCGGCATTCCGCTCACCACATAGCGCCCAGACAATTTGGCACCGACCCGGCCGCTCCAGCTGGGCTGGCTATCGAATGCCTGCAAAGTCGCTTCCTGCACCTGGCTGCCGGGGAAGAACTGCTGGTTGATCAACTGCGCCTGCGGCTCGATCACCCAACCGCCACCCAGGCCAATCGGGTAACCGCCTTCCAACGAGAAGGTCATCGCGTGGCCGCTGTCATCCAGGCGCTGGCCGCTTTCGCCACGGCCACTGACATCGATGCGGGTGCCCATGGCCACCGCATCCAGGTGCCAGCCCTGGGCATGGCTCATGCTCCAGTACACCCCCAGGCTCTCGCCGCTGAGGTTGACGGCGTTGCGCTGCTTGTCGCCGAGCAACTGGCGCATGCCGTTGAAGCTGCTTTGCAGGTTGTTATGGCCGACGAATACCCCGGCCCGGTGGACGTTGCCCGAGGTCGATTCGCGCACGAACAGGTCAGGGCCAATCATCAGTTGCTGGCTGGGCGCTTCGAGTTGATTGGGTGGTTGCGCGCCGATGTGGGGCATGCCGGGGAAGAACTGCGACCATTGGCTGGCGACCAGGTCCGGTGCCGCCTGCCCATGGCGCTGGCTCATGCGCTCGGAAAAGGCGCTGAGGGTATTGAGGCTCAAGCCGCTGGCGCTGACCGGATCCAGCGACAGCTGGGGCATCGCCGGCTGCTGCAGAAGGTTGGCGTAAGGCTCATCCTCTTGCAGATCGAACGCGAAAGTTTCCACCGGGGTTGCCAGGAGCAGCGACGTGGAAACCGCGCACAGAACATGATCGAGGCGCAGGGGGCGCGCAGTTCTTTTCATGGCGGTTCTCCTCTTGTTTTTAAGGTACAGCCCAAGGACCTGGCCTGTTGTCACGAGCTGTACGACAAAACAGAGGGCGACCCAAACCAGCACGCCAGCCTGTTCGAGCGCGCACGAAGGCGCGAGCTAGAGGCCCGGCGCAAATTTTTTACGTCTGGTATTAAGTTCAGCTAAGGAGAGGACAAGGCTTGCGTCAAGAAAACGTGAAGGATCTGTTCAAGGTCTGTACAAGGTGTTAACCCATTGAATTAATGGATAAATCCATTACCCATAGCCAGGTTCGCTATTTGCCCTTGTGCGGCTATGCCGAATCATTGCTACAGACGCACTTCCACTGCCAGTGGCAGGTGGTCCGACAGGTGCGTCCAAGGCTTGTGGCCGAGGATTTGCGGGGCGTGGCTCTGGGCATTGCGCAGGTAGATCCGGTCCAGGCGCAGTAATGGCAAGCGCGCCGGATACGTTCGGGCGAGCAGGCCATGGTGGCGCTCGAACGCTTCGTGCAGGTCGCGCGCAAGGCCCAGGGTGCGATTGCCGCGCAGCTTCCAGTCGTTGAAGTCGCCGGCGATGATCACCGGCTCGTCAGCGGGCAGGGCGTCGAGCAGTTTGCGCAGCAACTGCAATTGCTGCTGGCGGTGGCTTTCGAGCAGCGACAAGTGCACGCAGATGGCATGCACCGGGCGCTGGCCGGGCACATCCAGGATGCAATGCAGCAGGCCGCGGCGCTCGGGGCCGGTGATCGACACGTCGAGGTTGCGGTGCTCCAGGATCGGATATTTGGACAGCAGGGCGTTGCCGTGGTGGCCATCGGGGTAGACCGCATTGCGGCCGTAGGCGAAGTCGCTCCACATGCTGTCGGCGAGAAACTCGTACTGCGAGGTCTGCGGCCAGCCGGGGTAGCGCGCAGCATGGCGGTCGTGGCTGCCGAGCACTTCCTGGAGAAACACGATATCGGCTTGGGTGCTGCGCACCGCCTCGCGTAGCTCCGGCAAGATGAAGCGCCGGTTGAAGGCGGTAAAGCCTTTGTGGGTATTGACCGTCAGGACCCGGAGTCGGTCGACGGCCGGGGATTGGCTGACGGAGGCGAAACCTTGACTGCCGGCTTCGAGGTTCACGGGGACTCCTGTTCCTGGCTGGCTGCTGAGTGGGTTGGGTCAGTGGCGGCCTCATCGCGGGGCAAGCCCGCTCCCACAATGCCCTGCGATAAAGCCGCCACTGACACAACAAACGCTATTGTCTAGGACCGAATCAGCCCAGTTGGGTTCAGTCCTCCTCGCGCTGCAGCACCATCAGCAGCAACGAGCGTCCAGTCGCCTCGAACATCGTTTCGAATGGCAAATGCTGCGGCTTGCGCAACTGCGGTCGATCGGTATCGATCAGGCAGCTCCAGTAATCGCCTTCAGGCACGGCAGGCAGTTTGAACGGCACGGTGTCATGGTGGGCATTGACGATCAGCAGCATGGTCGCCTCAGACCCTGGCCGGGCAATCCCGCTGACTTGTGCGCGGCCATCCATCAGCATGCCCAGGCAACGCCCGTGCGGGTCTTGCCATTGCTCCACGGTCATCTCGCTGCCATCGGGGGCCAGCCAGGTGACATCCTTGACCCCAATCGCCTCGTTGTAGTCGCCGACCAAAAAGCGTGAGCGGCGCAGCACCGGGTAGGCCAGGCGCAAGCGGGTCAGGCGCTTGACGAAGGTCAGCAGCTCGCTGCCTTGCTCGTCCAGGTCCCAGTTGATCCAGCCGATCTCACTGTCCTGGCAGTAGGCGTTGTTGTTGCCATGCTGGGTGCGACTGAACTCATCGCCGGCAACGATCATCGGCGTGCCTTGGGCCAGCAGCAGGGTGGCGAAGAAGTTGCGCATCTGGCGCATGCGCAGGGCATTGATTTCAGGGTCTTCGGTCGGCCCCTCGGCGCCGCAGTTCCATGACAGGTTGTTGTCGGTGCCGTCCTGATTGTTCTCGTCGTTGTCTTCGTTGTGCTTATCGTTGTACGAGACCAGGTCCCGCAGGGTGAAGCCGTCGTGGGCGGTGACGAAGTTGACCGAGGCATAGGGGCGCCGGCCGCGGTTGTTGAACATGTCGCCTGAGGCCGTCATGCGTGAGGCGAAGTCGGCCAATTGGCCCTCGTCGCCTTTCCAGAAGCTGCGCACGGTGTCGCGAAAACGGTCGTTCCATTCGGCCCAGCCGGGGGCGAAGTTGCCCACCTGATAGCCGCCTGGGCCGCAGTCCCAAGGTTCGGCGATCAGCTTGACTTGGCTCAGCAGCGGGTCTTGGCGGCAGGCGACGAGGAAGCTGTGCCGCTCGTTGTAGCCATCGTGGTAGCGGCCCAGGATGGTCGCCAGGTCGAAGCGAAAGCCATCCACGCGCATCTCGCCGGCCCAGTAGCGCAGCGAATCGGTGACCAGTTGCAGCACGCAAGGGTGGCTCAGGTCGAGGGTGTTGCCGGTGCCGGAGTCGTTGATGTAGTAGCGCTTGTCATCGGGCATCAGGCGGTAGTACGAGGCGTTGTCGATGCCGCGCATCGACAGGGTCGGGCCTTGTTCGTTGCCTTCGGCGGTGTGGTTGTAGACCACATCGAGGATCACCTCCAGGCCTGCGTCGTGCAGGTGGGCGACCATCTCCTTGAACTCGGCGATCTTGCCGCTGGCCAGGTACTTGGGGTGCGGCGCGAAGAAGGCGATGCTGTTGTAGCCCCAATAGTTGTTCAGGCCCTTGTCGAGCAAATGCTGGTCGTTGACGAAGGCGTGGATCGGCAGCAGTTCGATGGAGGACACGCCCAGATCCTTGATGTGCTTGAGCAGCTCATCGTTGGCAAGGCCGGCAAAGGTGCCGCGCAACGCCTCGGGCACCGCCGGGTGGCGCATGCTGATACCGCGGGTGTGCGCCTCGTAGAGGATGGTCCGTTCCCACGGCACCTGCACGCGATGGTCGCGGCCCCAGGTGAAGGCCGGGTCGATGACTTTGCATTTGGGCACGAAGGGCGCGCTGTCACGCTCATCGAACGACAAATCGCCATCGGGATGGCCAATGGTGTAGCCGAACAGCGCCTCGGACCACTTCAGGGTGCCGACCAGTTGTTTGGCGTAGGGATCGATCAATAGCTTGTTGTGGTTGAAGCGATGGCCATTCTCCGGCTCGTAGGGGCCGTAGACGCGATAGCCGTAGACCAGGCCTGGGTGGGCGTCGGGTAGGTAGCCGTGGTAGATCTCATCGGTGTATTCCGGCAGCTCGATGCGTTCGAGCTCCTGCTCGCCAGTGGAGTCGAACAAGCACAGCTCGACTTTGGTGGCATTGGCCGAGAACAGGGCGAAGTTGACTCCCAGGCCGTCCCAGGTGGCGCCGAGCGGGAAGGGCATGCCTTCACGAATGCGCGATGGGGCGACAGAGCGGGTTTTCTTCGGGGTGCGGGGGCTCATGGCAGTCCTCGTTGGCCAGGGGGAGGGGGGTGTCAGGGGCGCGCAGCGGCCCCTGTATTGCTGGGCAAAGGCGTCTGGAAAGACTCACCCCGCACTGGGCTTTTTCACCGCCCGGGGCTTCTTCTCGGCAACCGGCTTGGCGGCCGCGCTGCTGGCCACCTTGGGCTTGGCCGCAGCCTTGGGTTCTGCCGCAACCTTAGGCTTGGCTGCAGCCGGCTTCTTGCGCGGCGCAGCCTTGGGCGCCAGGGCTTCAGCTTCGGCAAGCTTGCGCGCCATCTCCCAATGGCGCTCCTCCTGCCCGGCAGGCTTGCCCTCGGACTCCCAGATCTCATAGGCAAATTGGCGAATACGCTTTTCATCGACACTCATCATGACGCTCCTGATGCTCAAGATTGTTGTATCAACAGATTGACCGGACATTCAGCCAACACAGCGCTCAACATCAGCTCTCTAGAAGGGCTGACCGCGCGGCTGGCGAAAAGTCCAGTCCAATTGGCAGGTGACAAGGCAAACGGCAGAATCAGCCGGGTGTCGTCCCAGTTCTGTGCCGGGATCAACGGTATTGGGCTGTTGCCCAGTAACGCGTAGGTCAAACGTGGTACCACCACAATCGCGCGCTCACCTTCGCCCAGGCGGGCAAACGCCAGTACCTTGTCGGCATGCCGGCCCTGCACGGCCAGCGGCAGGTAGTCACCCCGGCGAAATAGCGCTGGATAGGCCTGACGACAGTCGAGGACCTGGGCGATCAACGCCTGCTTGATCCGTCCATCGCGCCAGTGTTCGAGCAGCGCTGCCAGCGGCGTGCTGTCGTCCAGGCTGGCCCGCCTCACAGCGTAGTCCACTGGGCGGCGGTTGTCCGGGTCGACCAGGCTCAGGTCCCAGTACTCATTACCCTGGTACAGGTCGGGCAGCCCCGGCGAAGTCATCCGTAGCAGGCACTGCACCAGCCCATTGAGCGCACCTGCGCAGGCGATCGACTGCGCAGCCTCAGCCAGTGAATTGCGCAGCTGCTCATTCTCGCGCTCAAGCAGCAGGCCATCGATATAGGCCGCGCACGCCGCTTCATAGGCCTCGTTCGGCGCGCTCCAGGCGCTGCGCAATTTGGCTTCGCGCAGTGCCTTCTGCTGCCACTGGCGAATCCGTTCGGCGTAGCGGCCAAGGGCGGCTTGATCGTGCCGGTCAAGCTGCAGCGGCCAGCTACCGAGCAGCGTCTGCAGCAGCATCATTTCATCAGCCGGGCTCGGCGCCGGGCCATCTTCCAAGGCCTGGCGCAGCGGCGCGGCCAACTCGCGCCAATGCTCGACCCGGCTGGCCAGCCAAGGCCCACGTTCGCTGAGCACCGCCAGGCGCGCGCGGCAGTCTTCGCCGCGCTTGTGGTCATGGGTGGCGGTGGCCAGCAGGTTGTCGGGGAAGTCGCGCAGGCGGCGCTCGGCCTCGGTGTGAAACGCCTCGGGCGCGGCGCTGAAGCGCTCGGCCTCAAAGCCCACATCATTGCGCGAGAGCAATCGGGCCGAGCGGTAGAAGGCAGTGTCTTCCACAGCCTTGGCGGCGCTCGGCGCGGTCAGCTGCTGGAAGCGCACGCAGGCATGGCGCAGGTGCTTGCGTGGCCGGCCAGGCGGCAGGCGGCGCCAGGGTTGGCCGCCGAGCCACAGCTGGAGCTGGTCGAGCAACGGCCAGTCGGCTTCGCTCAAGGTTTGCCGGGCGCCGCTCAGCGCCTGCTGGAAAAACGCTTCGTCTTCTGCGGGGCGGCCGATGGCGTTGATATAGGTGCGGTACACCGGGTAATGCTCGACCAGCGCCTGGAGCGCCCGGCGAATCGCGCCCAGGGTCAGGTCGCGGGTCATCAGGTCGTCGCGCGCCACTCGCAGCAGCGCCTGGGCCACCGACTCACAGTCGCCGGCCAGGCTGGCGTTAAGCACCAGATGGCGCGCCTGGCGGACTTCTTCAGGGAAGTCAGGGCGCTCGCTGACGCTGCGCCACAACTCGGTCAGCGGCTCTTCACCCGCGGGGTCGTGCTGGAGCAGCGACACCTGGTTCATGAACTCGTAGCCGGTGGTGCCGTCGGTGAGCCAGTCCTGATGCAGGTGCTCATCGACGCCGAGGATCTTCTCCACGTAGATCGGGAAGTGCTCAAGCGCAGCGTTCAGCGGGCGCGTGGCCAACAGGCTGTCGACGCGCCGGCGCAACTTGCGACAGTATCCGCGTGGATCGGCCAACCCGTCGATATGGTCGATGCGCAGGCCATCGACCAAACCGCGCTCGATCAGCTCGAACAGCTTGGCATGGGTCGCTTCGAACACCAGCGCGCGCTCGACCCGCAGGCCGCCCAGCTCGTTGATGTCGAAAAAGCGCCGCCAGTTGATATCGTCCGCCGCCGTGCGCCAGCTGGCCAGGCGGTAGGTCTGGCGTTCGAGCAACTGATGCAGGCGCTTGAAGCCCGCTTCGGTGCGGCTGTCGAAGGCGCTCAGGGCCTCATCCAGGCTAGCGCCTTGGTTGACCACGCGAGCCAATTCGGCGTGCAAGGGCAGGGCATCGGCCAGTGGCTCGGGCGACTCATGCAGGCTGCTGAAACGCTGGGCCAGCTCGCGCAACTGCGGGTGCTGGCTGTGCCCCAGGATGCGCGGGTAGTCCAGCGGGCAAATGGGGAAGCGATGGTCGTAATGAGCGACCTCCAGTACCCCTTGATCGGCGTCGAAGGTCAGCGGGATGTCGCCCTGTTGCAAGGCCACGCCATAGTCTGTGCCGAGAAACGGCAACAGCAATTGGCCGGCCAGCAGCGGGTCGCTGGAGTGCCATTGAATGTCGAAGAACTCGGCATAGGGGCTGCGTCGCCCCCAGGCCAGCAGGCTCTGCCACCAAGGGTTGTCGGCGCCGCCCACGGCCATGTGGTTGGACACCGTGTCGAGGATCAGCCCCATGCTGTGCTGACGCAATGCACCGACCAAGCGCAGCAGCGCGGCCTCGCCGCCCAGCTCCGGGTTGACCCGCGTCGGGTCGACCACATCGTAGCCATGCCGCGAGCCGGCGCGGGCCTTGAGGATCGGCGAGGCGTAGAGGTGGCTGACGCCCAAGCGGGCGAAGTACGGCACCAGCGGCACCGCGTCATCCAGGGTGAAGTCGCTGTGAAATTGCAGCCGCACGGTGGCGGTCAAGGGTTTCATCGGTCACGCTCCCAGGCTTGTTCACGGGCCTGGGCCAGCAGCTCCAGGCGCCGTGCGGCGTCTTCATCGTCGAGCAGGTCGCGCACCGCCAGGGCGAAACGGCGGCGCCAATTGGGGTGGCCTTCGGTGGTGCCGGGCAGGTTGGCTTGCTCGTCGCTGCCTAGCAGGTCTTCCAGCGGGATCAGCACCAGCGGCGCGCGGGTATGGCCGACGTAGCGGATGGCCGCATCGATCAGCTCGTCGTCGGATTTGAGCGGTCCATAGTTGGCTTCCAGCAGGCGGCGCAGGCCGTCGCGCTCCTTTTGCCGGTCATGGCGCCAGTGCAGTTCGGCAGGCGCATCGATCAAGTGCAGGCGGTGATACCAGTCGATATCGCGGCTCTGCAGCCAACCGGCCAGCGGCGCCAGGTCGTGGGTGCCGGTGGTGGCCAGGGCGTTGTCGGGCCAGTCGAGAATCGGCTTGAAATGGCCGGTCGAGGTCTGCTCGAAGGGCAGCACGCGCATGCCCAGTATGGCCTTGTCGGCGAGCACTTCGCGCAGGCCCTCAGGCACCGTGCCGAGGTCTTCGCCAAGGATCACTGCCTGGTGGCGCACCGATTCGAGGGTCAGCAAGCGCAGCAGGTCATCCAGGGGGAAATTGAGGTAGGCGCCCTCGCTGGGCTTGGCGCCACGGGGGATCAGCCACAGCCGGCGCAGGCCCATCACATGGTCGATGCGCAGGCCCCCGGCATGGGCCAGATTGGCCCGCAGCATTTCGATGAAGGCGCGGTAGCCGTTGCGCTTGAGGCCTTCAGGTGAGAACGCGCTGATGCCCCAGTCCTGGCCGGCGCGGTTGAGGATATCCGGCGGGGCGCCGACCGTCAGCTCAGATAGCAGCTCGTCCTGGCGGCTCCAGCCTTGGCTGCCAGCGCCATCGGCACCCACCGCCAGATCGGCGATCAGCCCGACGGCCATGCCGTTGCCGCGCGCTGCTTCCTGGGCGCGTTGCAGGCCGCGCTCCGTCAGCCATTGGCAGAACGCGTGGTACTCCACCCACGATGGATGGGCGCTGGCGAAGGCTTCCACCTCGGGGTGGTACGGGTCGTGCCAGGCGGCCGGCCAGTTGCGCCAGTCGGCACCCAGGCCGCGCTCCATGGCCTCGGTTTGCAGAACCTCGAAGCGGCAATGATGCTCCAGGGCCTGGCCACCGGCTTGGCGAAAACTGTCGAAGTCTTCGCGCAGCGGGTGATTGCCCTGGCTGAAATCCTTGTACAGCGCCTTGAGCAGACGCTGTTGGGCGTCGGCGGCGCGCGGCCAGTCGACCAACGACTGGCGCTCCAGCTCATCGAGGGTGGGTTGCAGCTCGCAGGCCTCGATGGCCAGGCGCACGGTGCGCTCGCCGAGCAGCGCCGCGGGGCTGGCATAGAGGCTGTTGAGCAGCAGCCGGCTGGACGGGGAGTAGGGGCTGTAGTGGCGCTGGTCGGCGCCCGACAACGCGTGGATTGGGCTGATCGCCAAGGCATCGGCGCCACGCTCGGCCGCACTGCGGGCCAATTGCTCCAGGGCCAGGCAGTCGCCATAGCCGCCGTCACCCGGGCGGCGCAGGCTGTACAGCTGCACCGACAGGCCCCAGCAACGCGGCGGTGGCTCTTGAACGGCATCGTGCAAGGCATGGCAACGCAGAGGCGCTACCGCCACGCTGAAGCTGCGGCCATCGATATCCAGCTGGTGATAACCGATGGGCAGTTTGCCGGGCAGTTGCGCCTGTTCGTCGAGGTTCAGCTCCACAGGGTCGCCGTTTTCCAGCACACAACGCACCGGGCTGCCGGCAGAAAAGTAACGCGCCAGCGGCAACGGCTGGTCGATATCGACGGTCAGTAGCGGCGGCAGGTGCTCGCTGTCTTCGGCTTGATCCAGGCTTTGCAGGCTGGCCGCGATCGCCGCGTCATCGGTTGCCGGGTGGCCAAGCCCGGCCAGGACTTGGCGCAGTACCGGGTCGCTGACCTGCTGCGGGCGGTTGTTGGCATCGATCCAGTCACGGGCCACTCCCACACGGGCGGCCAGACGGTGCAACGGCAATTCGCTCATGTAGGCTCCAGGGCAGGGGCAAGCAGGCTGACCACGCAACTGTGCGCGGCCAGGGTGGAATCGGGGTGGGCGTTATCGCTGCTGTCGAACAGACGCTGCGCGGCAGGCGGCAGCTCGACCGGCTGCGGCGTAGCGCCCAGGTTGAGGTCGATGCGCAGCTGCTGGCCATTGCCCAGGCGCCAGCGCGCGCTGAGCGCCTTGTCGCCGAGCACCTCGGCGCCTAGCGCCTGGCTGCCGGGCAAATGCGGCGAGACGTGCAAGCGGCGCAGTTCGAGCAATTGCTGATACAGGCCGTGCCAGCCGGCCAGGACTTCCTGGCGCTTGGGACGGGAGGCCTCGAAGGTGTCGGCGGCATTCGGGTCGGGGATCTGCTCGCGCTGGTCGGGGTCGGCGAACGCGGCAAAATGGGCGAACTCGCCGCGCCGGCCTTCACGCACCGCGTCGGCCAACTCGTCGTGAAAATCAGTGAAGAACAGGAAAGGTTTGCAGCTGCCGTCGTCGTCGCCCATGAACAGCAGCGGGATCATCGGCGACAGCAACAACAGCCCCGTGGCGGCGCGCAGCGCCTGCGGTGAGCAGAGCCGAGTGAGGCGCTCGCCCAAGGCGCGGTTGCCGATCTGGTCGTGGTTCTGCAAGAACAGCACGAACTTGCTCGGCTGCAAATGCGCACTGGGTTCGCCGCGAGGGGTGCCGTGGCGATTGGGCTGGCCCTGGAACACGAATCCTTCGCTCAGGCAGCGGGCGAGCTTGTCGATGGGGCGGTCTTGGTAATCTTGGTAGTAGCCTTCGGTTTCGCCAGTCAGCAGCACGTGCAAGACGTTATGGCCGTCGTCGTTCCACTGGGCGTCGAAGCCTTGTTCGAGCAGGCTTGCCTGGTTGTGTTCGTTTTCCAGCACCAGCCACACGTGGCGACCGGGCTCATCGCGGGGCAAGCCCGCTTCCACGCTGTTGTTCGCAAGGGTGGCCGTGTGGGAGCGGGCTTGCCCCGCGATAGCGGTGGGAGCGCCCACCGCAGCGCGAACCCGCGTCGCCAGTTCCACCAGAAAGTCCGGTTGGTCGATGGCATGCACCGCATCCAGGCGCAGGCCATCGACGCGATAGTCACACAGCCACATCAGCGCGTTCTGAATGAAGTACTCGCGCACTTCAGGGCGGCGAAAGTCGATGGCTGCGCCCCAGGGCGTCTGCCGATCTTGGCGAAAGAACGGGCTGGCGTATTCATGCAGGAAATTGCCATCGGGGCCGAAGTGGTTGTAGACCACATCGACCATCACCATCAGCCCAAGGCCATGCGCCTGATCGATCAGGGCACACAGCTGCTGCGGGCTGCCATAACTGTGCTGGGGGGCAAACGGCAGCACCCCGTCATAGCCCCAGTTGCGCTCTCCGGGAAACTGCCCCAGCGGCATCAGCTCGATCGCCGTGATACCCAGCTCGGCCAGGCGTGGCAATTGCCCAGCGACCCCGGCATAGCCGTCGGCCAAGCCCACGTGCAGCTCCTGGATCACCGCTTCGTGCCAGGGCCGGCCTTGCCAGGGGTGCAGCCACGGATAGCGGGCCAGGTCGACCACCTGGCTCGGGCCATGCACCCCTTCGGGCTGATAGCGCGAAGCCGGGTCGGCGACTTCCAGCTCATCATCGATGCGGTAGCGATAGCGGCTGCCTGCCTGGGCAGGGGCAATGCCGCTGAACCAGCCATCGCCCTCGGCCTGCAAGGCAATCGCCGGTTGTTGGTCCAACTGCAAGCTCACGCTGCGCGCATCCGGCGCCCAGAGGGCGAAGCGCGCCGACGTGGCGTCCAGTAAATGTGCGCCATGCCTGTGCATCTTCGATACCTCGATCAGTAGCGGCTGAACTGAACCTGCTTGACCAGCTCCTCATACAGGTGCGCATAGGGCTCGACCGCCTGGCACCAGTTGAACGGCTGGGTCATCGACAGGCAACGCATGGCGTGCAGCAAATCCTTCTTGGCATAGATATAGAAAGCCCGGCTCAGCGCCTCGCGGTAGCTGTCCACGGTCGACTCGTCGAACAGAAAGCCCGTCACGCCATTTTCAATGGTGTCGGCCAGCCCGCCGGTATTACGCGCCACCGGCAGCGAGCCGAAGCGCTGCGCATACATCTGGCTCAAGCCGCAGGGCTCGTAGCGCGACGGCATCAGCAGAAAATCACTGCCAGCGAACATGCGCCGGGCATCGGTCTCGTTGAAGCCGATGCGCACGCCGATCCGCCCTGGGTGACGCAAGGCCAGCTCACGCATGGCCTGTTCTTCTTCCGGCTCGCCACGGCCGATGATCGCGATCTGCCCACCTTGCTCGACGATGAAGTCGGCCACGCCCAGGGTCAGGTCCAGCCCCTTTTGATAGACCAGGCGCGAGACCACGGCGAACAGCGGGCCTTCGGAGGGCTCCAACTCGAACAGCTTGCGCACTTCCTCGGCGTTACGCGCCTTGCCGTCCCAGTCGTTGATACTGAAGTTGTGCTGCAAGTGGCGGTCGGTGGCCGAGTCCCAGCTTTCGTCGATGCCATTGGGGATGCCGCTGAGCAGCCCTTGATAGGCCTTGCTGGCGAGAAAACCATCCAGCCCACAGCCAAATTCTGGCGTGGTGATTTCCTTGGCGTAGGTGGCACTCACGGTGGTGATGTGGCTGGAGTAGGCCAGGCCCGCCTTGAGGAACGACAACTTGCCGTAAAACTCCATGCCCTCTTGCTGCATGGCGTGGTCAGGGATCGCCAGCTCCGGGCTGCAGCCACGGCTGTAGACACCCTGGTACGCCAGGTTGTGAATGGTGAACAGGGTTGGCGTGCTCAGCCCGCGCCAGTGCATATAGGCCGGCGCCAGGCCTGCTGGCCAGTCATGGGCGTGGACCAGGTCCGGCTTCCAGTGCGCCATGCCTTCACCGGCCGCGATCTCGGCGGCAGCCAGGCCCAGGCGGGCGAAGCGGATATGGTTGTCGGGCCAGTCGCGGCCATTGTTGGCGCCATAGGGAGTGCCCTCGCGCTGGTACAGCTCGGGGCAGATCAGTACATAGATGACCAGGCCGTCGGCCAAATCCATCCGGCCCAGCTTGCAGGGTGGCAAGGCGGCGTGGCCACCCAGTTCGCCAACGATATGGATTGGATTGTCACTGTCTACTACCTGCGGATAGCCTGGGATCAACACGCGGACATCGTGCAGATGGGCCAGCGCCCGCGGCAGGGCAGAGGAGACGTCTCCCAACCCGCCGGTCTTGACCAGGTCAGCGATTTCCGAGGTGACGAACAGCACTTTGCGCTTGTTCGGATTGTGTTGGCGCTGGGCGCCCGGTGCCTTGGCTGTCGTGGCGAAATCCGGCTGGAGCGGCTCGCGGTTGTCCGGGTTGAATGAATCTACGTGAGGCTCGACAGCGGCACTGATCATACTTCTCTCCGTCCCTATTGGCCGGGTGGCAGGCACCCGTTGCGTTATTTCGTGTTGGTTCTCTCTAGTGCGAATCTTGGTAGTGCAGTCCTTGCCCCGAGGTCGTGCGCGCACGCACTGCGCGATCAGCATTCCTGCCGATGGCGGTGAGACTGATTGGGGTGGATGGCCGAGGCTGGGGAGGTCCCGTTGCGCTGGCCTACTTAGTTCCTGACCCACCGCTGTTTAGGAAAGTTCGACTTTTTTTAGCTCGGTTTTTCCTGAGCAAATGGCGGGCCGAAACCAGAGTGTAGGAGAGCCGGGGATAAAAATGTGACCCGTTGGTCACTTTCGTTATGAGGCGATATAGACGCAAACGTTGGCGTCTGTTGCAGGATGTGAATGGGGTGGGAGAGGGGTATTTTTAATTGGCACAACGGTGGGGCGGTGGTGGTTTTCAGTTGCGCTATGGTGAGGCGTGAAAGCGGTGACGCACCATTTTGGGGCATTGCTTGCGGTGTCATAGCCCCTGTTCTTGGCCCACAGCGTCATGCCCCTCATAGCGCTGGCGGCGATCCTGTAGGAGCGGGCTTGCCCGCGATGAGGCCGGCACGGGTTGTTTTCAAATTGTTTCTTGCGTTGTGAAGATCTGCTGCAATGCGGCTGTTTGTTGGGAGACAGTTCTTTTCCGTCGAAAGAAATTCGTTTAAGCCTTCGTCTACCGCTTTGAGAAGCTCTACTCGGTCGATGGGGGGCGTGATCTGGTGGTTGTGCATCAATTAAGGCTTCTTGAATTTCCGAGAGCCTGATCAATATGAGCTTGAGTTCTTCTATGTTTATTTTTTTATGGGCATGGTGAGTTATACATGTCGCCTTGGGTTTCTATGTTTTGGTTACATTGATGCTCCTGATTATATTTGTCAGTCGATGGAGTGCGGGCGTGCGACGGAGTGGTGAAGAACTTGTGTGAATGGTGGCGCTGTAGGGGTTCATTGTTTTTTTAATTTGATTGAGCGAGATATTTTTAAGCTCATCTTGTGTGTTTGTAATGCTTTCTATTGTCGTTGCAAGGTATGCGCCTTTGCTGGTCCATTGGCTGAATCTGCATAGGGTGTTGTGATTAAATATGATCGCTCCATCTTTGAGGTCGTGAGTGAGGTAAAGTTCTATATTTTTGATTGTGCCGTTGCCCTTGATGTTCTTGTTGTGTTTTTTGATTAGAGTGGTGACTCGTATTGCTGGTTCGATTTGCAATCCAACAAACATTGGTTTGTCTAGGTAGTAGTAAATTTTATTTTGGATGCTTATTGCTTTATTTTTATAGTCGGTTTTTAGCTCTTTTTCGTAAAAATGAAGGTCATCTTTTGAGCCCACTAATAAATAGTTGGATTCGTTCAGTGCTGCCTTGGAGAAGCTCGGTAGGTCTATGATGCCAGGGTTGTCCAGTGAGGCTCCATCTAGGTAGGTGCTGAGTATCTCGTTAAGCGGGGCTACAGGCATTATAATTCTCTCTGTCAGCGACTTGGGTTGGTTTTTAAATCATGATGTCGTTGTAGAATTATGCGGATTTGTTTCAGTTCTGGAGCACGATGTGAATTAGGATTCGCATTAAGTCCTGCCTCTGCTGATTTTGCCAGTTGTTCAACTTTTCTTGGGTTGTCAAGGAAGTTTGTCACACATTTGCAAGCCTTTTCCCACTGTGAGTTAGTAAGCTTTCTGGTTGCAGGATCAATTGGTTTGAATTCTATGTTTGAGCCTGATTGACTGGGCTTCAGCTCTATATCGCCACCGGACGATTTTGGTAAGCCTGGGCCATACATATTGATTGAACACCTCGACCTAATACATCACCACCTGCAGTATTGGATTTTACTTGGTAGTTAGACAGTCCTAGAGAGCCATCCCATTGGATTCGGCGCGTACTGATAGAGATTCAGCCTCCGGCATACCCAATCGGATCCGCCGAAACAACCGCCCCACCTGCGGATCATGGTGGTGGTGGAATTTTGCCGTTGATAAAACTGTGTATGTAGTGTCTTAAAGGTATAGGGAGTATTGTCCTGGTGTTAGGTTGTGTAGGTCTGTGCGATAGTCAGGAATTATATAGATGTTTAGCTGTTTGCCTGTGGCATAACAATCTCCAAAGTTCTGTATTTCTGCGATGGATTTTGGGGCCTCAACATCGCCGTAAATATCATCTACATCTAGGCACTATAAGTCATCAATCTTTACTAAGTGTTCACCGGTACAAATGGAATGGGCCTGGTTTCCTTTCCATAGAATTTTAAGGTCTACAACATCCTCTACGATTATTTTGATAGTGTCCCATCGCTCGCTGGATGCAAGGTGGTTTTTCGCGTAAAAAAGCCCCTGCACTGAAAGATTTCCTGAAGCCGGATAGAAAAGTCCGAATGATAAAACTAATCCGTCATAAAGGTTGTGGTATTCGGTCATGAACTTGGCTTTAATGTCGGTCATGGCTACGTGTTATCCGATAATTGATTATTTTAATAATATAAGGGTCATTGATTTTATTTGTTGTGCGTTGCCCGTTGAGTGATAAGTTTGAGCGTTATTCGATTATTTGGAAAGTTATCCAGCCTTCGATTATTTGCAGGTCTTTGATGGTGAGTTTGTTCTCTGGTTTTGTATCTGTTGTGGCGTAAAAATTTAGCGAGGCAATTTGTTTTCAAGTTGATCTGCATGGGTAAGGAGGATCTGGTTTGCTGCGTGCTCTAGACTTCTGAAGAGATTTTCGTACTGCTTAAAATATTGTGTTGGTAAAAACGTTCCACAGATCTTTAATTCTGGTTCAGCTGTTGTTCTACCAATGAGAGTATGGGGGCTGTCAAATATTTCGAATTTCGATTTGGTGGTTGGTATTTGGTGTTTTCTCCTAATGAATTAGTTGATTTCTTGGTTTTTTCGGTGAGTGCTAAGTGTCCTCTGATGAAGTGTGAAGCCTTGGCTATATGTCTGTTGCGTGCAATTCCATGTAAAAATACCAGTGTATGACAGTTCTTCTATTTTCCGATAGAAATATTCTATTGATGAAGTCAAGCTTATCTATAAAATAAAGCCAGTCCCGTAGGCTTGCTCTAATTGCTCTAATTGCTCTAATTGCTCTAATTGCTGTAAATGCATTGTCAATATTTATAATGAATAATTTTAGTATGGAGTTAGTAAGTTTTTGCTAGTTCGTATTAGTTAATAAGCCTGGGGCGGATTTATGTTTCCTGAGATCGATTTAAGACGGGCTTTTGCTGTTTTAGCCAATTGTTCATTGCTTTTTTGATTTGCGCGATATTTTGTACGCTGCCACAAATGCAAAGCTCTTTTGAGTTATTTAGTTTGTTCTCAAAGCAAGTTGTGTCGCTTGCGTCAATGTCGAGAATCACCCTAAGCCTGTCCTGGCTTAATAGATGCTTTGTTGAAAATATGGGGTTGCCATTCATGAAAGGCATTCCGTTTGCAAAATGGGTCCTATAATAGGGGGTTTGGAATTGTTCTTGATCTAAATTCTCTTTTTTTAGAAGGGCATTGAAGGTTTTTTCGAAGTGCTCTTCGAGGGCTTGGTAAATTTCGGGGTGGGATAGATAGTTTTCAAACATGTTATTTCTCGGTGAAGGCTATGCCGGAGTTAACTTCGATGTCTACTCTTTCGTGTGCTGTTTCTTTAACCTTGAAGGATACTCTGCTGTCGGCTTCGACGCCGCCGCAGCTACATGCGTTGTTAATAAAGCGTTCTGCACGCTTGAAGGCGCTATCCCGAATATTAAGCTCTTTTTTGCTGAGTTTTCCCTTGAGCTCTTCTATTTTGCTTTTAGCTTGCTCGGCGGTAAAAGGAGTATCTTGATTCCAGCTCACAGATTGTTCGAGTTTATCGCCTTGAGCTTGGATTCTCCCTCTATGCGCTGCGAGACCTAATGGGTCCGTCCATGCAACCGGATTCGGCGCATATTGATAAAGATTCAACCCCCCGGCATACCCAATTGGATCCGCCGAAACAAACCGCCCCACCTGCGGATCATAGTACCGGTACCGGTTGTAATGCAGCCCGGTTTCCACATCCAGGTACTGCCCCTGAAACCGTAGCGCAGTGTCGAGTTTTCTGCGCTGCGCCGCCTCGCTCAGCCTCACCTGGGCCTGCCCCCAGGCCTGATAGTCCGCCCGCCAGACCATCTCGCCGTGCTGATCGGTCAGCTCCAGCGGGGTTCCTAGGTGGTCGCATTGGTACCAATCCAGCGCTTTGAAGGCCGGTGCCTGTGGCTGGTATTGCCAGACCGGATCCTGATTGATGTCATACGGCCCGTCATAGCTCGGCTCGGGCAGCAGGGCGATTTGTTGCTCGTACGAGGCCTGCACCAGCGGCACGAAGGTGCCTGGCTCGTAGAGGTAGTGGGTGGTGCGTTCGGCGCGCGGGTGGTAAGTGCTTTCAAACGCCAGGTTGTCGCCGTCCCAGCCATAGATGCTGCTCTTGCAGCCGTAGCGCTCATCGAGGTCCAGGCGTTGCTTGCGGTTCCACAGCGGGCCTGCCTGCGCGCGGTCTTGGTACTTGGCAGCCGATTGCTTGTAGAGGCGCCGGCCGAGGGCGTCGTAGCCGTAGTTGACCTTGAGCCGGGCATCTTCGTAGCCCACCAGGCGGTCGTACAGGTCCCAGG
>NZ_JBCPSP010000066.1:0-18058 GCF_051129895.1 Pseudomonas sp. Je.1.5.c | reverse complement strand
CGAAATCCCGTTGGTGGGGGTTTGCCCCGCGATGAGGCCAGTAGCTTCAGCCAAGAACCACGAGGTTAACCCCTCGTGGTTTTTTTACGCCCAATCACTTACCGCTGAGCACCCGTGTCCAGATCCGCGTACTCAAGCGCATCCCCGCCGGGCTCATGGTCTGAATCGGGAACAGCGTATCGAGCACAGCCTGTGGCGGGTAAACCGCCTCGTTAGTGCGCAGCGCCTCATCGACCAACGGCAGGGCGGCCGCATTGCCGTTGGGGTACTTGACCGCGTTGCTGATCCCGGCAATCACCTTGGGCTCAAGCAAATAGTTCAGGTACGCATAGGCATTGTCCAGGTGCGGCGCGCCTTTGGGGATCACCACCATATCGACTGCCACCGTGGAGCCTTCTCGGGGAATGCTGTAGCCGATGTTCACGCCATTGCCAGCCTGCTGAGCGCTGCTCATGGCTTGCAACACGTCGCCACTGAAGCCGATAGCCACGCAGATATTGCCGTTGGCCAGGTCGCTGACGTACTTCGATTGATGGAAATACTGGATGTACGGGCGCACTGCCAGCAGCGCTGCTTCAGCCTGCTTGAGGTCTTCAGGTTTTTGGCTGTGCGGATCCAACCCCAGGGTCTTGAGGGTGATGGAAATGATCTGCGTCGGATTGTCGAGGAAGGCCACCCCGCACTGGCTGAGCTTCTTGATGTTCTCGGGCTTGAACAACATCTGCCAGGACTGGGTGACCTCGACATCTCCAAAGATCGCCTTGATCTTGTCGACGTTGTAGCCAATGCCCGTGGTCACCCACAGGTAGGGGATCGCATAGCGATTGCCGGGGTCGCTGGCCTCGAGGATGTGCATCAGCTTGGGATCGAGGTTGTGCCAGTTGGGCAGCTTGCTGCGGTCCAACTCCTGGATCGCCCCGGCCTTGATCAGGCGCGGCAGGAAGTGGTTGGACGGGCTGGCCAGGTCGTAGCCGCTACCACCGGTCATCAGTTTGGCTTCGGTGGTTTCGTTGCTGTCGATCAGGTCGTAGGTCGGTTGCACGCCGGTACGGCGGTTGAACTCGGCCAGCGTGTCGTCGGCGATGTAGCCACTCCAGTTGGCGATGTTGACGGTTTCCGTGGCTTGGACCGCACAGGCCAGCAAGGCGGAGATGGACAGGGCGAGGCAGCTGCGCTTGATCATCGTTTTTCTCTCTTGTTTTAACGGAAGATGCGCCGGGTCGATCAACGTTCGTGTCGCGCCCGGTGAACCTCCCAGGCCATGCGCACGCTGGCGCCGATGTCGAAAAAGGGTTTGGGCGGCAGGTAACCCGGTTGCGCCTGGCTGAGCACATCGCTCAGTAGCGACGAGTCGGCGCCGATTGCCAGATCGACCAGCAAACGGCCCCACAAGGTGCCGCGCGCGACCCCTGAACCATTGCAACCAGCGACTGCGTGCAGCCCTTGCTCGACCGTGGCAAAGTACGGCTCGCCGGAGCGAGTGCCGCTCAGGTGGCCGGTCCAGGTGTATTGCAGGTCACTGCGCTGGATGCCGGGGAAGCGCGTTTGCAGCCCGAGCAGGTGGCGTTGCTGGCGCACGGCCAGGGCATTGGCGTCCAGGTCGTGCTGGCGGTACTCCACCGTATTGCGGATCAGCAGGCGCCGACCCGGCAGCAGGCGCAAGGTGCAGCCGCCAGGCAGGGTGGACAACACACCCCAGCCCTGGTCATCGAACAGCGCCTGCCAGTGCGGCTCGTTCAGCGGGCGGGTGATGCTGGCGCTGAGCTCCAGGGCGAAGGTGCCGCTGCGGTGCAAGCCCACGCGCGGCAGGAAGGCGCCGACGCAGAGCAACACCTGGGGTGCCTGCACTTCGCCGTTGGCAGTGGTCACCTTCCAGCCCACACCCGGTGCACGCTGCAGAGCGCTCACCGCTGTGTTTTCATAAACCTCGACCTGCTCAGGCAGGCTGTCGGCCAAGCCTTTGACATACTTCGCCGGCTGCAGCAGGCCGTTGCCGCCCGCGCAGTGAATCGCCTGGGTGTAGAACGCAGTCCCCAAGCGCTGTTGCAACGCCTGTGCTTCAAGGTACTGGGCCTTGGCGCCAACCGCCGCCAGGGTTTGCACGGCAAGTTCGGCGTTTGCCAGGTGCGCAGGCTGGTGCACCGCGAAGTGATAGCCGCCTTCATCCAGCTCGCAGGCGATGCCCAGTTGGCGTACGCGCTGACGCACTTCATCGCCGGCCGCGACCCCGATGCGCGAGGCGACTTGATAAGCGGCAAAACCCCCAGCGCCGATCAGTTCGCCAGCACTTGGCAGTTCGTGGCTCACGACAAAGCCAGAATTGCGCGCCGAGGCGCCCTGGGCGATGCGCTGGCGGTCGACTAGCACGATGCGCTGAGCGGGAAAGCGACTGGCCAGGGTATGTGCTGCCGACAGCCCGGTAATGCCGCCGCCGATGATTAGCCAATCCGCTTTCTGTGAGCCTTGCAGGCAGGGGCGGGGCGCGGACTCGCCGGCCAGCGCGATCCAGCCACAGTGGTTGTTCATTGTAGGGCACTCCTTCACAATCAATGCGCAGGAGTGATCGGAGAGAACCCCCTGCATGCGCCGTTAGCACTCAATCTACGGGCAATTCAGGGGCGGAATCTAACGTTAAAAATTCATCCATCCATTCGAGATTTGCATGGATAACACGCTGCGTATTCCCTCGTTGCAAGCGCTGCAAGCCCTGGTTCTGGTGGCCGATACCAGCAACTTCACCGAAGCGGCGCGTCAGTTGCACCTGACGCAGAGCGCCATCAGCCGACAGGTGCAGCAGCTTGAAGAGCACTATCAAACCGTGCTGTTCGAACGCACCAGTCGCAAGGTGGCGCTGACCGCCCATGGCCGCGAAGTCTATGCGGTGGCGCAAGAGATGCTGGAGTCGCTGCGCGATCTGCAGCTTCGCCTGGCGCCGCCAGCGCAGGACCGACCGTTTCGTATCCGTATCTTCGTGTCCTTGGCCGTACGCTGGTTGTTACCGCGTTTGAGTTCGTTCTATGCCATCAATCCCGGGCTGAGCCTATCGATCGAAACCGTCAGCGGCGAGCGGGTGGACACCGGTGGCGACTGCGATGCCTACGTCTTGTACCTGCCAGAGGGGCTGGACCAGCGGCGGTTGACGCCGCTGTTCGATGAATACCTGATACCCGTCTGCGCGCCGCTGCTCAGCGGCGGGCAACCTGCACCGCGTTCGCTGGATGAACTGACCGGACATGCGCTGATCCACGGCTCCACGGGCCGTCATGAATGGACCCAGTGGCTACAGGCCCAGCAGGACCAGGCCGAGCGCAGCTACCAGCACTTGCTGTTCAACCTCGATGATCTGGCGCTGGATGCGGCTGCCCGAGGCTTGGGCGTGGCGATGACCGACAAGATGCTCGCCCACGATGCGTTGGCCCGCGGCGATCTGGTGGTGCCGTTCGGCGAGGCGTTGCGCACCGGTGGGGTGTACGCGCTGTGGCTGCGTGACAGCGGGGTGAGGCACCCCGCGTGCAAAGCGGTGCTGAGCTGGTTCGAGGAGCAAGTGGAGCAGACCACTCGCGCAGCTTGACGGCTTAGTGAGAGTGGCGTGGCATGCCGCCTTCGCGGGCGATCACCTTCATGTGCAGGGTGGCCGGCTCCAGGCAGCCACCCGTGGACAGTTGCCCGACCAACTGGCGATACAGCTCTTGCCAAGGGGTTTGCGAGGCCAGGACGTTCGGCGTCCAGGCGGCGCGACGGCGGGCCATCTCGTCTTCGTCCACCAGCAGGTCGACCCGTCGTTGGTTGAGGTCGACGCGCAACCGGTCGTTGGTTTGCAGCAGTGCCAGGCCGCCACCCACCGCCGCTTCCGGCGACATGTTGAGGATCGACGGGCTGGCCGAGGTGCCGCTCTGGCGACCGTCGCCCAGGCATGGCAGCGAATCGACGCCGCGCTTGATCAGCGCTGCGGGCGGGGCCATGTTGACCACTTCGGCGCTGCCCGGATAACCAACGGTTCCGGCACCGCGAATGACCAGGATGCAGCGCTCGTCGATGTCCAGCGCCGGGTCATCGATCCGGGCGTGATAGTCCTCGGGGCCCTCGAAGACGATCGCGCGGGCCTCGAAGCTGTTCTCCTTGCCCGGTTCCGACAGGTAGGTCTGGCGGAAGGCTTCGCCGACCACCGACATCTTCATGATCGCGCTGTCGAAGAAGTTGCCGCTAAGAACGATGAAGCCGGCGCCATGCTTGAGTGGCGCGTCGTAGGGCAGGATCACGTCGGTGTTGCTGGTGACGCTGTCGCTGACGATCTGGCCGATGCTCTTGCCGCTGACCGTGGCGCAGTCTTGATGCAGGCGGCCTGCCTTGTGCAGCTCGTGCATCACGGCCGGTACGCCACCTGCACGGTGGAAACCTTCGCCCAGGTACTTACCTGCCGGCATGCAGTTGACCAGCAGCGGCACGCTTTCACCGACCCGCTGCCAGTCGTCCAGCGACAATTCGATGCCCATGTGCCGGGCGATGGCGATCAGGTGCGGCGGACAGTTGCTCGAGGCGCCCAAGGCTGAAGCGACGGCGATGGCGTTTTCGAATGCCTGGTGGGTCATGATCGCGGAAGGGCGTATATCCTCCATGACCAGCTCGCAGATGCGCTTACCGGTGGCGTAGGCCATCTGCCCACGCTCGCGGTAGGGCGCCGGGATGCTGGCGCAACCTGGCAGGGACATGCCCAGCGCTTCGGCCAGTGCGTTCATCGACAGCGCCGTGCCCATGGTGTTGCAGTGACCCACCGACGGCGAGGCGGCGGTGGTCATTTCCATGAAGCCTTCGTAGTCGATTTCACCGGCGGCCATCAAGTTACGCGCATGCCAGAGCACCGTGCCGGAGCCGATCAACTGCCCTTTGTGGTGACCATCGAGCATCGGCCCGCCCGACAGTACGATCGCCGGCAGGTCGGTGGTGGCTGCGGCCATCAGGCAGGCCGGGGTGGTCTTGTCGCAGCCGGTGGTCAATACCACGCCGTCCAGCGGGTAGCCATGCAGGATCTCCACCAGGCCGAGGTAGGCCAGGTTGCGATCCAGCGCAGCCGTGGGACGGCGGCTTTGCTCGGCGATCGGATGCACCGGGAACTCCATCGGGATGCCACCGGCATCGCGGATACCAGCCTTGACCCGTTGCGCCAGTTCGATGTGGTGACGGTTGCACGGAGTCAGGTCGCTGCCGGTCTGGGCGATGCCGATGATTGGCCGCCCCGATTGCAGTTCGTCGCGGGTCAGGCCGTAGTTCATGTAGCGCTCGACATACAGCGCAGTCATGTCGGCGTGGCTTGGGTCGTCGAACCATTGCTGGCTGCGCAGGGGGCGTTTCGGGGTCTGGCTCATGTCAGGGGCTCTCTTGTCTTTATGGGGCGCAGGTCAGCGTTGCAAGACGCTGGCGTGAACAGGTGCGATAGGGGCAGCCGCACCGCGGCCGACGGCGTCATCCAGCGCGGTCAGGTCACGGCCACGGGTTTCGGTCGACAGCAGGGTGCCGAGCAGGGTAAGGCCGGTGAGCGCCAAGGTATACAGGGCCAGCACCCAATAGCCGCCACCGGCAAGGCCAACCAGGAAGATACCGAGGATCGGCGCCAGGCCGCCGGAGAGCATCGCGCCGATCTCCCGCGACAGCGCCACCCCGCTGTAGCGATAGCGGTTGCCAAACAACTCGGTGAAATGCGCGCATTGGGCACCGAGCATGCTGTTGGCGGCCAGGGCGAAGCCACCGACCACGGCGATACACACCAGGGTCGGGTCGCCGCTGTCAATCATCCACCACGAAGGGAAGGCCCACAACGCGCCAAACAGAGCGCCGCCACGGTACACCGCCAGGCGCCCATAACGGTCCGATAGCGCACCGAACAGCGGCGTGGTGAAAATGCTCAGGATACTTGCCGCCAGCACCGCATTGGTGCCGATGCCCGCCAGGTTGGCGCCGCTCTCGCCCAGGTGACGGCTGGCAAAACCCGTGAGAAAGGCAATCGAGACCGTGGCGTACAGGGTCGAGCAGCCGGTTTCGGCCATGCGCATCAAGGTGGTGGCGGCCAGTGGCCGACGGGCGTTGCGCAGCACCGCACGCATCGGCGACTCGATCACCTGTTGGTTCTGGCTGAGCTGCTGGAAGACCGGGCTTTCCTTGAGTTTCAGACGAATCCATACCGCCATGAAGATCAGCACCACGCTGGCCAGGAACGGCAAGCGCCAGCCCCAGTCGAGCAGTTGCTCCTGGGTGAGCGTGGCCTGTAGCACACGGAAGGTGATGGTCGCCAGGGCCAGCCCGCTGAACACGCCAATGAACGGCAGGGCCGCGTAGAAGCCGCGCCGCTCGCGCGGCGCGAGCTCGGCCATCAGGGTGGCCGCGCCGGTCTGCTCGGCACCGGCGCCAAAGCCTTGCAGCAGGCGCAGCAGCACCAGCAGCACGGCCCCGGTGGGCCCGGTTGGCAGCAGGCCGATCAGGGTGGTCGCCGCGCCCATCAGCGCGATGGTCAGCAGCAACACCAACTTGCGCCCTTTGCGATCACCCAGCGAGCCGAAGAACAGCCCCCCGAACGGCCGCGCCAGAAACCCCGCGCCGTAGGTGGCGAAACTGGCCAGCAAGGCGCCGGTGGTGCCCAGCGAGGGGAAGAAGATATGCCCGAAGACCAGCGCCGAGGCCAGCCCGTAGAGGGCGAAATCGTAGTACTCCAGGGCACTGCCGACGGCGCCGGTATAAATCGCCCGGCGCAGTTGGCGGGGATCGGGCGTGGGGGGGACGTTGCTCTCGGTTTGCATGTTCTGCCTCGCTTGTTGTTGTTATGGGCGCAGCGGGTAAGTCGGCTTAGCCTTGCAGCAACCCTCGTTGCGCCAGGTTGCGCATCAGTGCAGCCAGGCCGAAGGTCCAGGGCGCAGCCTGGTCACTGCGGCTGACTTGGTTGTGCAGGGCCCCGAGCAACGGGCTTGAGATAGTCACCAGGTCACCGGCCTTGTGGGTGAAACCCGCGCCTGGGTGATCGCGGTCTTCGGTCGGCGCGAACAGGGTGCCGAGGAACAGCAAGAAACCATCGGGGTATTGGTGGTTGCGGTTGAGGGTCTGGCGCACCAGGTCCTCGGGGTCGCGGCTGATCTGGTCCATCGAGCTGCTTCCGGCGAGCACGAAGCCATCGCTGCCGCGCACCTCAAGGTCGACCACGCAGTTGCGCACCGCATCGAGGTCGAAGGTTTCGTCGAACAGGCGAATGAACGGGCCTATCGCGCAGGAGGCATTGTTGTCCTTGGCCTTGCTCAGCAGCAATGCGCTGCGCCCTTCGAAATCACGCAGGTTGACGTCGTTGCCCAGGGTCGCGCCGTGGATGCGCCCACGGCTGTCGACAGCCAGCACCACTTCCGGCTCGGGGTTGTTCCATTGCGAGCCTGGATGCACGCCGATCACGCTGCCGCTGCCCACCGCCGCCAGCACCGGGGCCTTGGTGAATACTTCGGCGTCCGGGCCGATGCCCACTTCCAGGTACTGCGACCACATGCCTTGCTCGATCAACAGGGCCTTGAGGGCCATGGCCTGTTCCGAGCCAGGCTTGACCGCGCGCAGGTTGTCGCCGATCACCGCACATACCGTCGCCCGCACTGCCTCGGCGCGGGCTGCGTCGCCGCCAGCCTGCTCCTCGATGACCCGTTCGATCATGCTCGCGGCGAAGGTCACTCCGGCGGCCTTGATCACTTGCAGGTCCAGCGGCGGCAGCAGGTAGGGGCGGCTGCTGTCAGGTTGGCTGGTGCTGTTGGCCAGCAGCTCTTGCACGCTGCCGATGAAGCGCCCAGCCGTCGCACGCAGGGCGTGCAGGGGCGATTCGCTTTCAAGCAGTTCGCTCAAGGTGGCGAAGCGCTCGGACAGGTCGAACACGCCATCGGCGCGCAGCACGATCGGCGAGGGGCCGGCGATCTGGCCAGGGATCCAGGCCCGACCGACCAGGGTGCCGGTGAGGCCGTCGTGGGGCAGGGTGTTGGCGGGAGTTAGGGTCAGCGGCATGGCAGTGGGTCTCTTGAGTCCTGAAAGCTGCACGCTAGGTAAGCGACGCGATAAACTCCAATGGCATCTTTTCACTAATCGATAACATCAGGTTATTGCACCAAAGGTGGATACCATGTCGGACCTGTCGTTCTCCCACGTTTGCAACTGGCTCAAGTTCCGCCATCTGCTGCTCATCGACACCCTTGGCCGCACCCGCAACATGCACCTGGCTGCCCAGCAGATGAACCTCAGCCAGCCGGCGATCAGCAAGATGCTCAAAGAAATCGAAAGCCTGCTGGGCTTTGCCCTGTTCGAACGTCAACCGCGCAGCATGCCGCCCACGGCCTTGGGCGAGCAGGTGCTGCGCTATGCCCAGGTCGCCCTCAACGATGCGCGCAACTTCGTCGACCAGATCGGCAGCCTGCGCCAGGGCGGGCATGGCCATCTCAAAGTGGGTGGGATCTTCGCCGCCACCGCCGTCGCCCTGCCGGACGCCATCGTGCAGATCAAGCAACGCTGGCCGTTGCTGTCGATAGAAGTGGTCGAGCAGACCAGCGACCATCTGATGGAAATGCTCGATGACAAGATCCTGCACCTGGCGGTAGCGCGCTTCACAGACGAGGCCCAGCGCCAGCGTTTCGACTTCCAGGCACTGGCGCCGGAGCCGTTCTGTTTCGTGGTCAATCACCAGCACCCGCTGTGCGACCACGGCCCGGTGACCCTGCAGCAGTTGCTCGAATGGCCATGGATTCTCTACCCCAAGGGCACGCCGATTAGGGGGCGTATGGAACGCGCCTTCGCTGAAGCCGGAGTCGGGGTGCCACGCAACACCATCGATACCATTTCCATGCAGACCTTTCTCAAGGTGCTGCAGGGCGGACCGATGATCGGCATGCTGCCCCAGGCCATGGTCGAGCCGCACCTGGCCAGCGGCGTGCTGCGCATCCTCGATACGCCCTTGCATCTGGCGCCGCAGGACTACGGCATTCTCACCCGCAAAGGTGAAGTGCTCAGTGGCGCGGCGCTGGAGTTTGCCCAGATCCTGTTGGCAGATGCCCAGAAAGCGCGAGAAATCCGATAACGATCTGTTATCGGATGATCCACAAATGCCATTGGGAAAGAATCGCAGGCCCGCCTAGATTAGCGACCAGTGTTTTCCAGCATGCTAAGGAACATCCATGACTCCGAACGCAGGTCAGCAATTTATCGGCGGCGCCCGTAGCGGCGCAGGCCAACCGCTGTTGCACAGCATCGACGCCCACACGGGCCAGGCCTTGCCGGGGGCCTTTTACCAGGCCAGCGACGCCGAGGTCGACGCTGCCGCACGTGCCGCCGCCCAGGCCTATCCCGTCTATCGGGCACTGGCGCCGCAGCGTCGGGCGCAGTTTCTCGACAGCATTGCCGAACAGCTTGATGCCCTGGGAGAAGACTTCATCGCCCTGGTCAGCCGCGAGACGGCGTTGCCGGCGGCGCGTATCCAGGGTGAGCGCGCTCGCACCAGCGGTCAGTTGCGCTTGTTTGCCCAGCTACTGCGTCGCGGTGATTTCCTCGCAGCCCGCATCGATCGCGCTCAACCGCAGCGCACGCCGCTGCCGCGTAGCGATATCCGCCAGTGCCGCATGGGCCTTGGCCCGGTAGCGGTGTTTGGTGCCAGCAACTTCCCCTTGGCCTTTTCCACTGCCGGTGGCGACACCGCTGCGGCGCTGGCCGCCGGCTGCCCGGTGGTGTTCAAGGCGCACAGCGGGCATATGGCCACTGCCGAGGCGGTCGCCCAGGCCATCATTCGTGCGGCCGAGCGCTGCGCCATGCCGGCTGGCGTATTCAACATGATCTTCGGTGCCGGGGTCGGTGAAGCGCTGGTCAAGCATCCGGCGATCCAGGCAGTGGGCTTTACCGGTTCGCTCAAGGGCGGGCGAGCGCTGTGCGACATGGCGGCGGCACGTGCGCAACCGATCCCGGTGTTTGCCGAGATGAGCAGCATCAACCCGGTGATCGTCTTGCCAGAGGCGCTGGCGAGCCGAGGTGAGGCCATCGCGGGCGAGCTGGCCGCCTCGGTGGTGCTGGGCTGCGGACAGTTCTGTACCAACCCTGGGCTGGTACTGGGTGTGCGTTCTGCGCCGTTCAGCGCTTTTGTCGAGCAATTGCAGGCGCGCATCGCCGATCAGCCGCCGCAGACCATGCTCAACGCTGGCACCCTGCGCAGCTATGCCCAGGGTGTGGCTCAGCTCAAGGCGCACCCGGGCATCCGCCACCTGGCCGGCGCCGAGCAGCCAGCAGGGCAGGCCTGCGCGCAGTTGTTCCAGGCCGATGCCGAGTTGCTGTTGAACGGTGAGCCGTTGCTTCAGGAAGAAGTGTTCGGCCCTGCCACGGTGCTGGTCGAAGTCGCCGATCGCAGCGAGTTACTGGCGGCGCTGGCGGCGCTCGGCGGACAACTGACGGCCACCCTGATTGGCGAGCCGACTGAGTTGGCCGAGGCCAGCGACCTGGTGGCGCTGCTCGAACACAAGGCCGGGCGCCTGCTGATCAACGGCTACCCGACCGGCGTCGAGGTCTGCGAGGCGATGGTCCACGGCGGGCCGTATCCAGCCACTTCCGACAGCCGCGGCACCTCGGTCGGCACCCTGGCGATCGATCGCTTCCTGCGCCCGGTGTGCTACCAGAACTTCCCCCAGGCACTGTTGCCCGAGGCGCTACGCGACAGCAACCCACTCGCGCTGCTGCGCCTGGTCGATGGCCAGCCCAGCCGCGACCCTTTGTCCTGACCCGCTGCACCACCGGGCGTACTGCGCCCGGTGCCCTGTCGATAACAACAATCAGGCATGCCCGACATGCCGAGGGGCTTCAACAATGCACAGCCAACCCGCCGCACCGGCCCGCGATCCGGGCTTCGAAGACCGTACCTATCGCAAGGTGATCCTGCGTATCCTGCCAATTTTGCTGTTGTGCTACATGGCCGCCTACCTGGACCGGGTCAACATCGGTTTTGCCAAGCTGGACATGCTCAACGACCTGCAATTTAGCAACACCGTGTATGCCCTGGGCGCCAGCGTGTTCTTCTGGGGCTACTTCCTGTTCGAGGTGCCCAGCAACCTGTTGCTGCACCGCTACGGCGCGCGCTTCTGGATCGCCCGGATCATGGCGAGCTGGGCGATCATTTCCATGGCCGTGGCCTTCACCGTGCCGCTGGCGAAACTGTTCCACGTCGAGGCCAGCACCATGTTCTACGTGCTGCGCTTCTTGCTGGGTATCTGCGAGGCGGGGTTCTTCCCCGGCGTGATCCTCTACCTCAACTACTGGTTCCCGACCCAGCGCCAGAGCCGGGTGATGTCCGGCTTCCTGATGGCCATGCCGGTCAGCCTGACCTTGGGCGGGGTGCTCTCAGGGTGGTTGATGACCAGCCTCGATGGCTGGCACGGCATGGCCGGCTGGCAGTGGATGCTGCTGATCGAAGGTCTGCCTTCGGTGATCATGGCGGTGGTGGTGTTCACCTGCCTGTGTGACAACATCGACAAGGCCCATTGGCTGTCGGCTGACGAGAAGCAGTTGCTCAAGGCCAATCTGCAGCAAGACAACCAGGGCAAGGTCTCACGCCTGAGCGAGGTGTTCTTCAATCCGCGGGTGTGGCTGCTGGTGTTCATCCTGCTGACCTTCAACACCGGTTTCTATGGCCTGGCCTTCTGGATGCCGTCGATCATCAAGAGCGCCGGCATCACCAGCAGCTTCGATATCGGCTTGTTGACGGCCATCCCCTATGGCGTTGCGGTGATCGCCATGCTGCTCAATGCGCGTCACTCCAACCGCACCGGCGAGCGCCGCCTGCACGCGGCGATACCTGCGTTCATCGGCGGCTGCGGCTTGATCCTCAGCGCGTTTTTCTCCGATAACCTGGTGCTCTCGGTGGTGTTCCTCACTGTCGCGGCCTCCGGTGTGCTCAGCCTGATGCCGATCTTCTGGACCCTGCCGGGCACCCTGTTGTCGGGGGTTGCCGCTGCGGCGGGGATTGGCATGATCAACGCCATCGGCAACCTGTCCGGTTTCACCGGTTCGATGATCACGGCCGTGGCCGAGAACCTGACCGGCAACATCAACAACGGCACCTATGTGTTGGGCTTGTGCCTGTTCGTCAGTGCCGTGCTGATCCTGGCCATCCCGGCAAGCATGCTGGGGCGGCGTGAAGCCCCGAGCAATGCATCGCTGAAACTGGAGGCGGCATGAACCTTCAGGGCAAACGGGTGCTGATCACGGCCGCTGGCCAAGGCATTGGCCTGGCCAGCGCGCAGGCGTTCGCGGCCGCCGGGGCAGAGGTGTTCGGCAGCGATATTCGCATCGACAGCCTGCTCGATGAGCCAGGTATCCAGGCGCGGGTTCTGGATGTGACCTCGGCCTCGGCGATCGAGGCGCTGCGCGCCGAGCTGGGCGATATCGACGTGCTGTTCAACTGCGCGGGTTTCGTGCACAGCGGTGGCATCCTGGAGTGCGACGAAGCGGCCTGGGAGCGTTCGCTGGCGCTCAACGTCACCGCCATGTACCGGATGATCCGTGCGTTCCTGCCAGGTATGCAGCGCCGCGGTGGCGGTTCGATCATCAACATGGCGTCGGTGGTTTCCAGCGTCAAGGCGGTGCCCAATCGCGTCGCCTATGGTGCGAGCAAGGCAGCCGTGATCGGCCTGACCAAAGCCGTCGCCGCCGACCATGTCGCCGAGGGCATCCGCTGCAACGCGATCTGCCCGGGTACCGTCGACTCACCGTCGTTGCACCAGCGCATCGCGGCCCAGGCCCTGGCCCAAGGCCGCGATGCCCAGGAGGTCTACCGGCAATTCGTCAACCGCCAGCCTATGGGCCGGCTGGGCAGCGCCGAAGAGATCGCGCAATTGGCCGTGTACCTGGCCAGCGACGCCTCAGCCTACACCACTGGCGGTGTGCACCTGATCGACGGTGGTATGAGCTTGTGAATCCTTTGTATCGAGACAGGAGATACCCATGAAGTTGTTGCGTTATGGCGACAAAGGGGCCGAGCGTCCGGGCCTGCTGGACAGCGCAGGGCAGATTCGCGACCTCAGCCAACATGTGGCGGATATCGCCGGTGCAGCACTGTCCAGCGACAGCCTGGCCCGCCTGGCCAGCCTGGATCATGCCAGCCTGCCGTTGGTCCCTGGCACGCCGCGTATCGGCCCCTGCGTCGGGCAGATTGGCAAGTTCATCTGCATCGGCCTCAATTACGCCGACCATGCCGCTGAAGCCGGCATGGCCGTGCCCAGCGAGCCGATCATTTTCAACAAGTGGACCAGCGCGGTCTGTGGTCCCAACGACGATGTGCAGATCCCACGAGGCTCGACCAAGACCGACTGGGAAGTGGAGCTGGGCGTAGTGATCGGCAAGGGCGGGCGCTATATCGACCCAGCCAATGCCCTGGAGCACGTCGCCGGTTACTGCGTGATCAACGACGTATCGGAGCGCGAATGGCAGCTTGAACGCGGCGGTACCTGGGACAAGGGCAAAGGCTTCGACACGTTCGGGCCGATTGGACCGTGGCTGGTGACCCGTGACGAGGTGCCCGATCCGCATGCGCTGGATCTCTGGCTGGAGGTCGACGGCAAGCGTTATCAGCGCGGCAACACCCGTACCTTGATCTTCGGTATTGCCCAGTTGATCGCCTACCTGAGCCGCTGCATGAGTCTGCAACCGGGTGATGTGATCTCCACTGGCACCCCGCCCGGAGTCGGCATGGGGATCAAGCCAACGCCGGTGTTCCTGCGTCCCGGGCAGGTCATGCACTTGGGCATTGAAGGCCTTGGCGAACAACGCCAGCTCACCGTACAGGCAGATTGAGAGTGAGCCGATGAAAGCTGAACTGTTGATGCTGGCGCCGTTGCTGGCCGATTACCAGGCGCGCCTGGATGAGCGTTTCCAGCGGGTCTGCGCCTTTGATGAAGCCAGCCGGCGGGCATTGCTGAGCGAGCGCCCGGAGCGCTTCACCACGCTGGTGACCAATGGCGGCGAGGGCGTCCCGCCCTGGCTCATGCAGGCGCTGGTCAACCTGCGGCTGATTGCGGTCAATGGGGTGGGGGTGGACCGCATCGACCTTGAGCAGGCGCACGCGCGGGGCATCGCGATCGTCACCACCGACGATCTTCTCACCGATGCCGTGGCCGACCAGGCCGTGGCCCTGCTGCTGGCTCAACTGCGCCAGGTGTGCCTGGCCGATCGCTTCGTCAGGCAGGGGCAGTGGCCCCTGGGTGGTTTCCCGCTGTTGGGGACCAGCCTGCGCGGGCAGCGAGTTGGCATCATCGGTCTGGGGCGGATCGGCATGGCCATCGCCGAACGGCTGCAGCCCTTTGGCGTCGTGCTTGCTTACCACAACCGTCGGCCACAAGCTGCTTGTACGTTTGCCTATCACGCCGATCCACTCAGCCTGGCTGCGGCCTGCGATATCTTGGTGGTGGCGGCGGCCGGCGGTAGCGGCTCGCGTCACCTGGTCAATGCCCAGGTGCTGGAGGCGTTGGGGCCGAACGGGGTCATCGTCAATGTGGCCAGGGGCAGCGTGGTCGATGAAACTGAACTGGTCGCTCGCTTGGCCGACGGCCGTCTGGCCGGCGCTGCGCTGGATGTGTTTGCCGATGAGCCGCAAGTGCCCGAGGCGTTGCTGGGCATGGACAAGGTGGTGCTCCAGCCGCACTTGGGCAGCGCCACCTTGCAGGCCCGCCAAGCCATGGCCGACTGCGTGGTGCGCGCGGTGATCTCAGCGCACTGACGCCACATCCGGCCTGTGCGCGGCGCCCAACCACCGCAAAGGGGTTGGGCCAGCCGCGCTTACTGCTGCTGGAGAATCGACCCCAGCAAGCCCGGAAAACGCCCATCGAGCTCAGCGCTTCTGAGCGAATTCATATGCGTGGTGCCGACATTGCGCGTATGCACCAGCCCGGCATCGCGCAGCACACGAAAGTGATGGGACATGCTCGATTTGGGCCGCCCACCGTCCAACTCGCCACAGCTGGCCTCGGCCACAGCCGCCAGATGGCGGACGATTTCCAGGCGCACAGGGTCGCTCAAGGCGTAGAGCACGCGCTCCAGAATCAGGTCTTCAGGGTTGGGATGTTTATAGGCTCGCATGGCACACATGATAACGGGGGTTTCACAAATTGCCATAGTTCGAATATGATCGAACAATCGAATGCCCATTCAGCTTCTGGAGATTGTTCATGACCGCGCTGTTCCAACCCTACACCCTCAAGGACGTTACCCTACGCAATCGCATCGCCATTCCGCCGATGTGCCAGTACACCGCCGAGGACGGCATGATCAATGACTGGCACCACGTCCACCTGGCCAGCCTGGCCCGTGGTGGTGCCGGCCTGGTGGTGGTCGAGGCCACGGCAGTCGCACCGGAGGGGCGCATCACCCCCGGCTGCGCCGGTATCTGGAGCGACGCCCATGCGCAAGCCTTCGTGCCGGTGGTCAAGGCGATCAAGGCGGCAGGTTCGGTGCCAGGCATCCAGATCGCCCACGCCGGGCGCAAGGCCAGCGCCAATCGGCCGTGGGAAGGCGACGACCACATTGCTGCCGACGATGCGCGCGGCTGGCAGACCATCGCGCCCTCCGCCATCGCCTTCGGTGCCCACTTGCCGAAAGTGCCGCGTGAGATGACCCTGGCTGACATCGCCCGTGTCCAGCAAGACTTCGTCGATGCCGCCCGGCGCGCGCGAGACGCAGGCTTTGAGTGGATCGAGCTGCATTTTGCCCACGGTTATCTGGGCCAAAGCTTCTTCTCCGAGCATTCCAACCAGCGCACCGACGCCTACGGCGGTAGCTTCGACAACCGCAGCCGCTTCCTTCTGGAAACCCTGGCTGCGGTGCGCGAAGTGTGGCCAGAGAACCTGCCACTGACGGCGCGTTTCGGTGTGCTGGAATATGACGGTCGCGACGAGCAGACCCTTGAGGAATCGATCGAGCTGGCCCGCCGCTTCAAGGCCGGTGGCCTGGATCTGCTCAGCGTCAGCGTCGGCTTCACCATTGCCGAGACCAACATCCCGTGGGGCCCGGCGTTCATGGGGCCGATTGCCGAGCGCGTGCGTCGTGAGGCAGATTTGCCGGTGACTTCAGCCTGGGGCTTCGGTACGCCGCAGCTGGCCGAGGGGGCGCTGCAGGCCGGTCAGCTGGACCTGGTATCGGTAGGCCGGGCGCACCTGGCCGATCCGCACTGGGCGTACTTTGCGGCCAAGGAGCTGGGGGTCGACAAGGCCTCGTGGACCTTGCCAGCACCCTATGCGCATTGGCTTGAGCGCTATCGTTGAGCCCTAGCTGATTTGTAGTCAGTTACGGCGCTGTCGCGGGGCAAGCCCGCTCCCACGAGATGTATTCGAACACCTCGTAGGAGCGGGCGGGTCCCGCGATGCTTTCAACGGGGCATCGACGCAAACAACGCCCGCGCCTCGTCGAAGCATTGTTCGGCAATTGCCGACCGAGGCTCGCTGCGGCGCAATAGCAGGCCAACCGGGCTGAGCACGCTGGCGTCGGTGATGGGGATGATGCGCATGTGTTCGCTCAAGTCTTCCAGGCCGCAATCGAGCGGCATCACCGCACAGCACACGCCGCTGGTGATGGCCTGGATCAGCTGGAAGGTGGAGTCGCTTTCCAGCACGGCCATCGGTTCCAGGCCGCGGCTGCGAAAGCTCAAGTCGAGCGATTGGCGGTAATGCATGCCCTTGCTCAACAGGCCCAACGGGATATCGCCGAGCTCCTCCCAACGCAGGGCGCTGTGCGCTAGCTGGAAATGCCGGGTGTCGTGCAACAGGCCCATGGTGGTAGTGCCCAGTTCGATCACGTCGAAGAAGCTCGCGTTGACCTGGTCCAGATAGCAGATACCCAGGTCCAGCTGGTTGCGGCTCAGGCCGTCGACGATCTGCTCGGAGGTGTGCGAGCTGAGCTGAAAGTGCAGTTCGGGGTATTTTTCCCGCAGGGGCAGCAGCAGGTGCATGGGGTTGAAGCTGGCCAGCGGCACGCTGCCCAGGCGCAGGCTGCCGACCACTTGGCCGCGACAGCTGGCCGCTTCGGCTTGCAGGCCGTCATGCGCCGCCAGCAGGGTGCGGGCCCAGGCCAGGATGCGTTCGCCGGCCTCGGTGAAACCTTCGAAGCGCTGGCCACGCTTGACCAGCACCAGGTCCAGTTCGTCTTCCAGGTTGCGCAGGCGCATGGACAGGGTCGGCTGGGTGATGTGGCACAGCGCCGCGGCCTGGCCGAAGTGGCGGGTCTGGTCGAGGGCGAGGAGAAACTTGAGCTGCTTGATATCCATGGGGCGGCCTGGCGGGCGGGAAACGGAGTTGCTTGACCTTAACCAAGTCTGTCGAGGCTGGCCAATCTTTAATGGTGACCGAATGATAGAGGCGGTTGATCGGCTGGTTCGCCATATCGATTGGACGCTGCCAAGGCTTGCCACTAGCGTGACGGCACTGCCAATTTCCAGAGGATGCCCAGGTGAGTGTAAAACCCGATGCGCAGTTCGTGCCGCTGAATATCGCCGTGCTGACCGTCAGCGATACCCGCAGCTTTGCCAACGACACCTCGGGCGAGCTGTTGGCCACCCGCTCGGTGCAGATCGGCCATCGGCTGGTCGAGCGGGTGCTGCTCAAGGACGACCTGTACAAGATCCGCGCCCAGGTCGCGACCTGGATCGCCGATGATCAGGTACAGGTCGTGTTGATCACCGGCGGCACTGGATTTACTGGGCGCGACAGTACGCCGGAGGCGGTGGAGTGTTTGCTGGACAAGCGTATCGATGGTTTCGGTGAGCTGTTCCGGGCGTTGTCGATCCTCGATATCGGCACCTCGACCGTGCAAAGCCGGGCGCTGGCCGGGTTGAGCAATGGCACCCTGGTGTGCTGCCTGCCGGGGTCGACGGGGGCGTGCCGTACGGCATGGGAGGGAATCTTGGCCGAGCAGTTGGATGCGCGCCATCGGCCCTGCAACTTCGTGCCGCATTTGAAGGCCGTGGGGTTGTGTGAAACGCGTGGTTGAGTGGATGGAATAGGGCGTCGTCTGTGCCGGCCCTATCGCGGGGCAAGCC
>NZ_JBCPSP010000065.1:0-20323 GCF_051129895.1 Pseudomonas sp. Je.1.5.c | reverse complement strand
GCATCGTCTACACCGCTTCGGTCAATGCGCCGGTCACCGGTAGCCCTGTGATCGTGACCTTGGCCAATGGCCAGACCATCACCATCCCGGTTGGCCAGAGTTCCAGTACCGTCAGCACGCCTGTGAGCAACGACGTCTACCAGGGCCACGCCCCGGTCACCAACAGCATCAGTAACGTCAGCGGTGGCAACTACGAGAGTCTGCTCGCCAATCATGCGCCGGTTACTACAAGCGTCACCGACGTCCAGGACACGACGATGGTGACGCTGACCGCCACACCTTCAGTGGTGGAAGGTGGCAGCATCATCTACACCGCAAGCGTCAATGCGCCGGTCACCGGCAGCCCGGTCGTAGTGACCTTGGCCAACGGCCAGACCATTACCATCCCGGTTGGTCAGAGCTCCAGTACTGTCACCACGCCTGTGAGTAACGACGTCTACCAGGGCCACGCCCCGGTCACCAACAGCATCAGCAATGTCAGCGGTGGCAACTACGAGAATTTGGTTGGCAACCCGGCACCGGTTACCACCAGCGTTACCGATGTCCAAGACAACACCACAGTCACCCTCACTGCCACACCCTCGGTCGCTGAAGGTGGCAGCATCATCTACACCGCAAGCGTCAATGCGCCGGTCACCGGCAGCCCGGTCGTGGTGACCTTGGCCAACGGCCAAACCATCACCATCCCGGTTGGCCAAAGCTCCAGCACTGTCAGCACACCAGTGACCAACGATGTCTACCAGGGCCATGCTCCGCTCACCAACCACATCACCAATGTCAGCGGTGGCAATTACGAGAACCTGATCGGCAACCCGGCCCAGGTCAGCACCAGCGTGACCGACGCGCAAGACACCACGACCGTCTCGCTGTCAGCGACGCCATCCGTCACCGAAGGCGGCAGCATCGTATACACCGCTACCCTGACCAACCCAGCCGGTACACCGGTAACCGTCACTCTGAGCAATGGCCAGACGATAACCATTGCTGCCAACCAGTCCTCGGGCAGTGTCACCGTCGCCGCGCCAGGCGACGACCCCTACCTCGATGCCGGGCCGGTCAGTACTCATATCACCAACGCCCAGGGTGGTAATTTCGAGTCCCTAGCGATCAATAGCGCGCCGGCGATTACCAATGTCACCGATACCATCAACACTTCGACGGTATCCCTGAGCGCGACCCCAGTAGTCGCTGAAGGCGGGGCGATCGTCTACACCGCCAGCGTAAACGCACCGGTCACCGGCAGCCCGCTGGTAGTCACTCTGGCCAACGGCCAGAGCATAACCATTGCCGTCGGGCAAAGCTTCGGCACGGTCAGCACGCCGGTGAGCAACGACGTCTACCAGGGCCATGCGCCGGTCATTACCCACATTACTGGGGTCAGCGGTGGCAACTACGAGAACCTGGTCGCCAACCAGGCACCGGTGGTGACCAACGTCACATCGGTACAGGACACCACCAGCGTTTCCCTCTCAGCCACGCCCGCCGTCGCCGAGGGTGGCAGCATCGTCTACACCGCCACCCTGACCAACCCGGCCGGCACGCCGGTGACGGTTACCCTGAGCAATGGCCAGATCATCACCATTGCCGCCAACCAGACGTCCGGCAGTATCACGGTCGCAGCACCAGCGGATGATGCGTACCTCGACGCAGGATCGGTCAGTGCGCGGATCACCAACGCGTCGGGTGGCAACTTCGAGAATCTGACGGTCGTTGCCACGCCAGCGGTTACCCAGGTCAGCGATACCATCGACACCTCGACCGTCTCCCTCACCGCGACACCGACAGTCGGCGAAGGCGGCAGCATCGTCTATACCGCCAGCGTGACCGCGCCAGTCACTGGTAGCCCCGTGGTGGTCACCTTGGCCAACGGCCAAACCATCATGATCGCCGTGGGCCAGAGCTCCGGAACGGTGAGTACGCCAGTCAGCAATGACGTCTACCAGGGGCATGCGCCGGTCACCAACAGCATTACCAATGTCAGCGGTGGCAATTACGAGAACCTGGTGGGCAACCCTGCCCAGGTCAGCACCAACGTGACCGATTCGCAGGACACCACTACCGTCTCGCTGTCAGCAACTCCATCCGTCGCCGAGGGCGGCAGCATCATCTACACCGCCTCCCTGACCAATCCAGCCGGTACGCCTGTCACCGTCACCCTGAGCAATGGTCAAACCATCACCATCGCTGCCAACCAGACCTCAGGCAGCGTGACGGTCGCAGCTCCAGGCGATGACCCGTACATCGATGCCGGCGCGGTCAGCGCAAGAATCACGGGGGCTTCAGGCGGTAACTTTGAAAATCTCGCGGTCAATGGCGCAACGGTGGTGACCCAGGTCACCGATACCGTCGACACCTCGACCGTGTCGTTGACAGCGACGCCATCGGTCGCCGAAGGCGGCAGCATTACCTACACCGCCAGTGTGACCGCACCGGTAACGGGCAGCCCCCTTGTCGTGACGTTGGCCAATGGTCAGACCATCACGATTGCCGAAGGCCAAAGTTCTGGCACCGTAAGCACGCCCGTCAGCAATGACACCTACCAGGGCCATGCTCCGGTCACCAACAGCATCAGCCACGTCAGTGGTGGTAACTATGAGAATCTGGTGACCAACCCTGCACCCGTCACGACTGGCGTCACGGATGTGCAGGACACCACCACAGTGACACTCACCGCCACGCCTTCGGCAGTCGAGGGCGGCACCATCGTCTACACCGCCTCGGTTGGAACGCCCGTCACCGGCAGCCCGGTGGTAGTGACCTTGGCCAACGGTCAGACCATCACCATCCCCGTTGGTCAGAGCTCAAGCACTGTCAGCACGCCTGTGAGCAACGATGTCTACCAAGGCCACGCCCCGGTTACCAACAACATCACTAACGTCAGTGGGGGCAACTACGAGAATCTGGTCGGCAATCCAAGCTCTGTTTCCACGACCATTACTGATTCGCAGGACACCACCACTGTCTCGCTGTCGGCCACACCCTCCGTGGCCGAGGGTGGCAGCATCATCTACACCGCAACCTTGACCCATCCAGCCGCCAGCCCGGTCACAGTTACCCTGAGCAACGGCCAGACCATTACTATCGGCGCCAACCAGACTTCAGGCAGCGTGACGGTCGCGGCGCCCGGCGATGATCCGTATCTGGATGCAGGCTCGGTTAGCGCACGGATCACCGGTGCGTCGGGCGGTAACTTTGAGCATCTAGCGGTCAATGGGGCTGCTGCGGTAACGACTATCAGCGATACCGTGGATACCTCCACCGTGTCGTTGACCGCTACGCTATCTGCGGCCGAAGGCGGCATCATTGTCTACACCGCCAGCGTGACTGCGCCGGTCACCGGTAGCCCTGTCATCGTCACTTTGGCCAACGGTCAGACCATCACCATCCCGGTTGGCCAGAGCTCCAGCACCGTCAGCACGTCTGTGACCAATGACGTCTATCAAGGCCATGCCCCGGTCACCAACAGCATCACCAATGTCAGCGGTGGCAACTACGAAAGTCTGGTCGGAAACCCGGCACAAGTTTCCACGACGGTGACCGATTTTCGCGATACCACCACGGTCACGCTAACCGCGACGCCATCAGTGGCCGAGGGCGGTAGCATTGTCTACACCGCATCGGTCGGAGCGCCAGTTACCGGCAGCCCGGTCGTGGTGACCTTGGCCAACGGCCAAACCATCACCATCCCGGTTGGCCAGAGCTCCAACACTGTCAGCACGCCAGTGAGCAATGACGTCTATCAGGGGCACGCTCCGGTCACCAATAGCATCAGCAATGTCAGCGGCGGCAGTTACGAGCACCTGGTCGCGAATCCGGCGTCAGTCTCCACTGCCGTGACCGATGTTCAGGACACCACCACCGTTACCCTTACTGCCACACCATCGGCAACCGAAGGCGGCAGCATCGTCTACACCGCTTCGGTCGGGGCGCCGGTCACCGGCAGCCCGGTGGTCGTGACCCTGGCCAACGGCCAGAGCATTACCATTGCAATCGGTCAAAGCTCTGGCACTGTCAGTGCGACGGTGACCAACGACGTCTATCAGGGGCATGCCCCAGTCACCAACAGCATCACCAGTGTCAGCGGCGGCAACTACGAGAGTCTGGTTGGTAATCCGGCACCGGTTACCACCAGCGTTACCGATGCACAGGACACCACTACGGTGACCCTGACGGCTACGCCTTCGGTCGCTGAAGGTGGCAGCATTGTCTATACCGCGACCTTGACCAATCCGGCCGGCACGCCGGTCACGGTTACCTTGAGCAACGGCCAGACCATCACCATCGCCGCCAACCAGACTTCGGGCAGTGTAACTGTGGCTGCGCCGGGCGATGACCCGTACATCGATGCCGGTTCGGTCAGCGCGCGGATCACCACTGCCACGGGTGGCAACTTCGAGAATCTGGCAATCAATAATGCTCCGGCAGTGACCAACATTACCGATACTGTAGATACCTCGACCGTATCGCTCACTGCGAGCCCGACTGTGGCTGAAGGCGGCAGCATCACCTATACCGCCTCGGTCGGAGCGCCGGTAACGGGTACACCTGTTGTGGTGACCTTGGCCAACGGCCAGACCATTACCATCCCCGTTGGGCAAAGCTCCGGTACCGTCAGCACGCCGGTTAGCAATGACGTCTATCAAGGCCACGCCCCGGTTACCAACAGCATCAGTAATGTCAGCGGAGGCAACTACGAGAGTCTGGTCGCCAATCATGCGCCGGTTACTACAAGCGTCACCGACGTCCAGGACACCACCACGGTCACCCTCACTGCCACGCCTTCAGTGGCGGAAGGCGGTAGCATCGTTTACACCGCAAGCGTCAATGCGCCGGTCACCGGCACGCCGGTGGTGGTGACCTTGGCCAACGGCCAAACCATCATCATCCCGGTTGGCCAAAGCTCCAGCACTGTCACCACGCCAGTGAGCAATGATGTCTATCAAGGCCATGCACCAGTAACCACGAACATCACCAACGTCAGTGGCGGCAATTACGAGAATCTGGTCGGCAACCCAGCGCCGGTTTCTACCACTGTCACCGATGTCCAGGACACCACCACCGTCACCCTGACTGCCACGCCCTCAGTGGCGGAAGGCGGCAGCATCATCTACACCGCAAGCGTCAATGCGCCGGTCACCGGCATTCCGGTCGTCGTAACCTTGGCTAATGGCCAGACCATCATCATCCCGGTTGGCCAAAGCTCCAGCACTGTCACCACGCCAGTGAGCAATGATGTCTATCAAGGCCACGCCCCAGTTACCACGAACATCACCAACGTCAGTGGCGGCAATTACGAGAATCTGATTGGCAGCCCAGCGCCGGTTTCTACCACTGTCACCGATGTGCAGGACACCACCACAGTCACCCTGACCGCCACGCCTTCGGTGGCGGAAGGCGGCAGCATCGTCTACACCGTTTCGGTCAATGCGCCGGTCACCGGTAGTCCGGTGATCGTGACCTTAGCCAATGGCCAAACCATCACTATCCCGGTTGGCCAGAGTTCCAGCACTGTCACTACGCCCGTGAGCAACGACGTCTATCAAGGACATCCCGCGGTCACCACGAACATCACGGGAGTGAGTGGCGGCAACTACGAGAATCTGGTCGGCAACCCGGCACCGGTTACCACCAGCGTTACCGATGTCCAAGACACCACCACGGTCACCCTGACCGCCACACCTTCGGTCGCTGAGGGCGGCAGCATCGTTTACACCGCTTCGGTCAATGCACCGGTCACCGGCACGCCGGTCGTGGTGACCTTGGCCAACGGCCAGACCATCACCATCCCGGTTGGCCAGAGCTCCAGTACTGTCACCACGCAGGTGAGCAATGATGTCTATCAAGGCCATGCACCAGTAACCACGAACATCACGGGAGTAAGTGGCGGCAGCTATGAGAATCTGGTTGGCAACCCGGCACCGGTTACCACCAGCGTTACTGATGTACAGGACACCACCACGGTCACCCTGACTGCCACGCCTTCGATTGCGGAAGGCGGCAGCATCATCTACACCGCAAGCGTCAATGCGCCGGTCACCGGCAGCCCGGTCGTGGTGACCTTGGCCAACGGCCAGAGCATCACCATCCCGGTCGGCCAGAGTTCCAGCACTGTCAGCACACCGGTGAGCAATGACGTCTATCAAGGCCACGCCCCGGTCACCAACAGCATCACCAATGTCAGCGGTGGCAACTACGAGAGCCTGGTCGGCAATCCGGCCCAGGTCAGCACGTCGGTCACCGACTTGCTGGACACCACCACTGTATCGCTGTCGGCCACGCCATCCGTGGCCGAGGGTGGCAGCATCGTTTATACCGCGACCCTGACCAATTCGGCCGGCACGCCGGTGACGGTTACCTTGAGCAACGGCCAGACCATCACCATCGCCGCGAACCAGACTTCGGGCAGCGTGACGGTCGCCGCGCCAGCGGATGATCCTTACATCGATACCGGCTCGGTCAGCGCGCGAATCACCGGTGCTTCAGGCGGTAACTTCGAGAATCTGGCGGTCAACGGGGCAACTGTGGTGACCCAGGTTACCGACACCATCGACACCTCAACCGTGTCTCTGACGGCCACGCCTTCGGTGGCTGAGGGCGGCAGTATCCTTTACACCGCAAGCGTCAATGCGCCGGTCACCGACACGCCGGTCGTGGTGACCTTGGCCAACGGCCAGACCATCACCATCCCGGTTGGCCAAAGCTCCAGCACTGTCAGCACGCCGGTGAGCAACGACGTCTATCAAGGCCACGCCCCGGTCACCAACAGCATCACCAATGTCAGCGGTGGCAACTTCGAGAGCCTGGTCGGCAATCCGGCCCAGGTCAGCACCAGCGTGACCGACTCACAAGACACCACCACCGTCTCGCTGTCGGCCACGCCATCCGTGGCCGAGGGTGGCAGCATCGTTTACACCGCGACCCTGACCAACCCAGCCGGCACAGCGGTCACGGTGACCCTAAGCAACGGCCAGACCATCACTATCGCCGCCAACCAGACTTCCGGCAGCGTAACGGTCGCCGCGCCAGCGGACGACCCTTACATCGATGCCGGCTCGGTCAGCGCGCGGATTACCAATGCCTCGGGCGGCAACTTCGAGAACCTCGCGGTCAACGGCACTGCTGCAGTGACCAACGTCAGCGACACGGTCGACACCTCGACCGTCTCCTTGACCGCCACCGCCTCGGTCGTCGAGACGGGCAATATCATCTACACCGCCAGCGTTACTGCCCCGGTGACCGGTACGCCGGTCGTGGTGAGCCTGGCCAACGGTCAGACCATTACCATTGCCGTAGGACAAAGCTCGGGGACTGTCAGCACTCCAGTGAGCAACGACGTCTACCAGGGCCATGCTCCGGTGAGCAACAGCATTACCAACGTCAGCGGCGGCAACTACGAGAACCTGGTGGCCAACAAGACGCCAGTCAACACCAGCGTGACCGATCTGCCGGACACCACCACAGTCACCCTCAGCGCCACCCCGACCGTCGCCGAAGGCGGCAGCATCGTCTACACCGCAACCCTGACCAACCCTGCCGGTACTCCGGTCACGGTCACCCTGAGCAACGGCCAGACCATCACCATCGGCGCCAACCAGACAACTGGCAGTGTCACCGTGGCCGCGCCAGCGGATGACGCCTATGTCGACGCTACCACCATCAGCACCCGCATCACTGGCGCCAGCGGCGGTAACTTCGAGAACCTCGCGGTGGTCAGCACCCCGGCGGTCACCGCGGTCACCGACACGATCAGCACCACCACGCTGGGCATCAGTGGTACCGCCGCAGTGGCTGAAGGCAGCAGCGCCACCTATACCCTGACCCTGAGCAATGCCGCGCAAACCGATGTCACGGTCAAGCTGAGTTACTCGGGCACTGCCAGCAACGGCACCGATTACACAGGCGTCGCCACGGCGGTGATCAAGGCAGGCAGCACCCAGGCCACCTTCAGCATCCCGACCCTTCAGGACAACGTCAGCGAGGGCACCGAGCAGTTCACGGTGAAGATCGATTCGGCCACCGGCGGCAACTTCGAAGGCCTGGTGGTCAACGCCGGTGCCGGCAGCGTCACCACCCAGATCTACGAGCCAGCGCCCGTGCTGGACCTGGACGGCAATGACTCCAGCGGCAAGACCGGCGCCGACTTCCAGACCAGCTATACCGAGAACCAGAGTGGTGTCTCGATTGGTGACCTGGATGTCTCGATTACCGATTTCGACAGCAATCAGCTCACTGGCGCCACCGTCACCCTGGGCAACCGCCAGCCAGGAGATGTGCTCAACCTGGGCAGCAGTGTCAACGGCATCACTGTCACCACCGCCATCAGCGACGGCAAGGTGGTGCTGAGCCTGAGCGGCAACGCGACGTTGGCTGACTACATGCAGGCGATCAAGAACATCACCTTCAGCAATACCAGCGAGGACCCAAGCACCACGCCACGGGTGATTACGATAACGGTGACCGATGGGGTCAACACCTCCAACACCGCGACCACCACAGTCAACGTGGTGGCGGTCAATGACGCGCCGGTATCCACGGGTGGCGCCGCCAGCGGTACCGAGGACACCGAGTTGGTGCTGAGCTGGAGCAACTTCAACGTCAGCGATGTCGACAGCAGCCTGTCGAGCCTGGGCGTGACCATCACCAAGCTGCCTGACCTGGGCAGCCTGAAGTTCAACAACGGCACGGCGTGGGTCAACGTCAGCGTCAACCAGACCATCAGCCAGGCCGACATCGCCGCGGGCAAGCTCAAGTTCGTGCCGCTGGCCAACCAGTCGGGTGCCGACGGCTATGGCGGGACTGGGATAGGCAACAAGCAGGCCGACTACGCGCAAATCAAGTACAAGCCTACCGATGGCGTCACCCCTGGCAGCGAAACCACCTTGAAGGTGGACATCACGCCGATGGCCGACAAACCGGATTTGAACATCGGCAACAACACCGTCAACTCGCTGGGCCTGACCAAAGAGACCTGGACCAGCCTGACTGGCCTAGGGACCAACGGCAATGGCATCACCGGCGATGCGCTGAAAACCGTGTTCGCCAACTCAGGCAACGCCAGCAGTAGCCAGACCACCACCAACGTGCAGTCCGACGCTAGCGTGGCTGGCGGCTCCGGCTCGAAGACCTCCGGCCTGATCTACCTAGAAGCCGGCAAGACCTACACCTTCAGCGGCAGCGCCGACGACAGCCTGCTGGTGGCCATCGGCGGCAAGAACGTGGTCACCGCCACCTGGGGCGCCGGCGGTACCGTGGCCGGTAGTTACACGCCAAGCGTCAGCGGTTATTACACGCTGGAGATCTACCATGCCAACCAGTCCGGCCCGGGCAGCTACGACGTCAACGTCAAGGTGGGCAGTGGGGCGGTGGGCGACCTCAACAGCACCACCCTGCCGATGTACCCCAACATCACCGCACTGGAGAACGCCGGGGTCAGCGTTTCCGACCTGCATGGCAGCAACGGCCAGGGCTACTACGACGGTTTCAAGCTCAACGAAGGGCCGGAGAACGGCAGCGTCAAGCTGGTCGGTATCAGCTCGAACCTGATCGACACCGACGGTTCGGAGACCCTCACCGTCAAGCTCAGCGGAATTCCGGCAGGCTCGGTGCTCAGCGACAACGCCGGCCACAGCCTTACCGTGGGCGCTACGGCGGTCGATGTCAGCGGCTGGAACCTAGGCAGCCTGGCGATCAAGCCACCGGCCTATTACTACGGCCAGTTCGACGTGAAGGTCAGCTCGACCTCGACGGAAACCGTCGGCGGCAGCACGGCGACTAACGAAGGCACACTCAAGGTCACGGTCTATCCGCAGACCTATACCACCAGCAACCTGGGTAGCGACAACGATACCGTGAGCGGCACCGTCAACAACGACCTGGTGGTGGCCGACGTGACCGGCCTGCACGTGGTCGCCGGCAAGGACTACAACATCGCCTTCATCGTCGACACCTCCGGCAGCATGGGTTCAGCCGGCGTCGATGCGGCGAAAAAATCCATGGAGTCGGTGTTCAAGACGCTGGCGGCCAGCGTCAAGGGTGCGCAGTCCGGTACGGTCAACGTGCTGTTGGTCGACTTCGCCACCCAGGTCAAGAGTACCGTGGCGGTCAAACTCAACGACGCCGGGCTGCAGACCTTGCTCGACGCTCTGAAGACCCTCAGCTCCGACGGCGGCACCAACTACGAAGACGCCTTCAAGACCACGGCCAACTGGTTCCAGAACCTCAAGGATGCCGGCAATACCGGCAGCAACCAGACCTTCTTCATCACTGACGGCCAGCCAACCTACTATCAGAGCGGCGAGCAGGCCAACCCGAACCTGGCCAACAGCAGCGTCAAGCTCGACACCTTCCTCACCACCATCAACTACAAAGCTGGTGATACCGTCACCAACTATCAGCTCGACACCACCAACCGGGTGTCGATCGACAGCAGCGGCAACCTGACTGCACAGACCCGCGGCAGCTTCGACATTTTCACCTGGAGCTACAAGTGGAACACCGTGACCACCGGCATGATCCGTGCCGAAGGTAACGGCGGCTACGAGTTGTCCAACCGCGCCGGTACCGGCAATTCGAGCAGCGACGCCACCCTGAACAACTCGACGGCGAGTTTCCTGATTCTCTCGGCGCTGTCGTCGGTCGAAGCCATCGGTCTGAACAGCGAAATCAACAAGGATGACCTCAAGCCGTACGATTCGGACAAGACGCCGCAGACCAACATCGACCCGAGCAAGTTGGCCGAAGCCATCCTCGGCCATACCGAAGTCACCCAACCTGGAGCCGATAAAGTCGACGGCGGCGATGGTCACGACATCATCTTCGGCGACCTGGTGACATTCGATTCGATTCCCGGCACCGGGGTCGAGGCGATCCAGGCGTTTGTCGCGACCAAGCTGGGGGTGGATGCCGGCGACGTCGATGCACGGCTGATGCACCAGTACGTCACCGAGCATTACACCGAGTTCGATATCTCGCGGGCCAATGACGGTGCCGACACCCTGATGGGCGGAGCCGGCAACGACATCATCTTCGGTCAGGGCGGTAACGACTACATCGATGGTGGCAAGGGCAACGACATCCTCCTTGGCGGCACCGGCAATGACACCTTGCTCGGTGGTGAAGGCAATGACGTGCTGTTCGGCGGCGCCGGTAAAGACACGCTGATCGGCGGCAAGGGTAACGATATCCTCAGCGGTGGCGCCGGGGCCGATACCTTCGTGTGGAAGGCCGGCGACCTCGGCAACGACGTGATCAAGGACTTCAAGCCCGCCGAAGGAGACCGCCTGGACTTGAGCGACCTGCTCCAGGCCGAGCGTGGCACGACCATCGACAACTACCTGAAGATCACTACGGTGGGCGGCGAATCGACTCTGCAGATCAGTACCGAAGGGAAATTGAATGCGGCAGGCGGGCTGGCCAACGTCGATGTGTCGATCAAGCTGGAGGGGGTCAACTGGTCGAATACCACGATCAATTCGTTGATCAGCGGGGCCGACCCGACGATCAAGATCGACAACTCGAACAGCTGATGGGCTGGCAGCGAATCACTGGCGCAGAACATTGCCTATGCTGCTTGTTAATCAGAAGGGATCACCATGCTGTGGGAGGACTCCATGTTCTACGTGCAACGCGACATCGAAGGCCAGTTGCTGCGGGTAGAAGCGGCCCCGTTCGAGCACTACACGGAAATGCTTCCGGCCGACCATGCCGAAATTCAGGAGTGGTTTGCTGACGATCTCGTGGAGAACAGCCTCAAGCAGCTCAAACAGAGCGATCTGGACATGATCCGGGTGCTCGAGGACTTGATCGAGGTGCTCACCAGCAAGGGGGTGATCAGCATCACCGATCTTCCGGTGGGTGCGCAGTCCAAGCTGCTCAACCGTTCAACGGCGCGGAAGGCTCTGGGCAGCCTGAATAACCTGATCGAGGAGGATGAGGGGGGTGGGTTGATCTGATCCGCGCGCAAACGTGTCGCCTGTGCTGACGCTATCGCGGGGCAAGCCCGCTCCTACGCTGCCCGTGGGAGCGGGCTTGCCCCGCGATAAGGCCAACCTAGACACCCCAGCGCTCAACGCCAGGGCGCTGGCTCTCCGACCAACTGCCCCTGAATGCCTTGGACGCCCATCTCGCGGAGTACCCGCAACTCGCCTGCAGTCTCGACCCGCTCGGCGATCAGCGGCAGATCGATACTATGCGCCGCCCGCTGCACGGCTTCGATAAACAAGCGCTTGTGCTGTTCTTGGTCGATGTTGCGGATGTAGCCACCATCGATCTTCAGGTAGGCCAGCCCCAGGTGGGCCAGATTGCCGATCAGGCTGAAGCGCCCACCAAATCGCTGTAGGCCCAAGCCAAAACCCAGGGCGTGCAAACGCCGGGTCAGTTGCTCGAGCAACGGCTGTTCGGGCAGTTGCTCCTCGCCGATCTCGAAGGTCAAGCGCGGCCCCATGGCGCGGTGTTGGCCTAACAGATCGAACACACGCTGCAGGGCCTTGGGATCGGCCAAGGTCGCCGCTGACACGTTCAGCGCCAGCGACTCACGATGCCCTTGCAGGTGCTTGAGCACCCTCTCCAGCACCAGTAGATCCAGCTGCGCCATCCAGCCAAAACGTTCCAACCAGGGCAGAAAACGCCCGGCGGCAAGCGCCTCGCCGTGCTCGTCATAAAGCCGTGAGACAACCTTGTAATGAAGGATCCGCTGTGGGGCCTGGCTGTCCACCACCGGCTGGAAGAACAACTCGAACTGCCCGTTGGCCAGGGCCTGCTCAAGGCGGGCATGCCATTGCTGATGGCCATTGGCAGTTTGCGTAGCAACACCTTGCTCCAGACATACCCAGCCCGGCTGTGACTGGCTCTCGGCACGCGCCAACGCCTCATCAGCCAGCTTCAACAGTGCCTGTGGCGAATCGCCTGGGCTATAGGGCGCTAGACCAATGCACGCGACCTGATCGACATCGCTGGCGCCAGTCTCGTGCAGGCTGCGCAAGGTAGCCTCCAACCCCTGCGCCAATTGAACGGCCTCCTCATGCACCATACCCGGCGCCAGCACGGCAAACTCGCCGCCGCGGCTGCGGGTGATCAAGTCGTTGGTCTGCGGGTAATAGGCACACGTGCGGCGCAACTGCTCCGCGACTGCCTGCAGCAGTTGGTCGGTGCGCTGGCCACCCAGCCGGGCATTGAGACCGGTGAGATCGCTCACCCGCAGAAGCAGCAGGTAGCCCGCGCGCGCCTCCTCCCGATTGCTTACCTGGGCGGCCAATTGCATTTCGAAGTAACGCCGATTGGCCAATCCGGTGAGGCTGTCCTGATACGACTCGGCGCGCAGCCGCTCGCTGCGTTCGGCCTGTTCGGCGAACAACGCCTTGAGTTTTTCGACCATCTGGTTCATCGCCTGTACAACCCGGCGCAGCTCTGGGGTGCGCGGTAATTCAGGCTGGCTGAGGAACTCGCGGCGGGCGATGGCATGCGACTGCGCAACCATGTAGTCCAACGGCCGCAGTTGGCGACGCAACAGCAGAGCCCCGAGTACCGCACTGAGTGCTCCGCAGAGCAGCAGCCAGCCAAGGCTACCCAGCGCGCTTTGCCAGAGTTTGGCCAAGGCAAACATTGGGTGGCTGATCACTTCCACACGCGCCGCCTGCTGCCAGCCGCGGCTGACGATCGCATCGCCACCGGCCGCCTGTAGGCCAATCAGGCGCACGAACCAGGCCGGTACGCCAGCGCTGTCAGGTTCGGCATGACGCTCGACCAGCACGGCATTGCTGCCCAGCTCGACCACCTTGATGCTCGAATAGTAACCACTGTCGAAAATCGAGCTGACCATCAGCTCGACCATTGCCGGATCATCGATGTTCGGTGTCAGCGACAACGCCAGTGCCGTCGCTGCATCCTGAGCATGGGAGCGCAATTGATTCACGTATTGGCTGCGTGAGCTTTCCAGGCTGACCATGAAGCTGCCGCTGAAGGCAACGACCAGGAACAGGCAAATGGCAAGCAGCAATTGTTTGAACAATGACATCTGTGCTCCTTCAGTAAACCGGTTCGGCCGGGAATCCTTCGGCACGCATTTTTTTCAACAGATCCTGCCAGCGCGACAAACGCTTGGTATCCCCGACCTTTTTGTTGCCGGCAGCGCCGGTCAGCCACAGGCCTTCACCGTTGAAGGCGTAAACCGGTAACAGGTCGCTACGCTGGCTGGCCGGCTTGATGGCGTCCATCAAGCTGTCGAGCACCAGCGGCTGGGCCTGTGGACTTGAATAATAGGTCAGGACCATGTGCGCGCGGTTCTGGCGCAAGGCTTTGACGTAGGTAATGCGCAGTTTCTCACTGGCAATGCCCATGCGGCGCAGGCTGAAGTACTTGGCGATGGCGTAGTCCTCGCAGTCGCCTGCGCCCTTGATCAAGGACTGGATGGGCGTGGCCCAATAATCGACCTCGCGCCACAGGTCGACATCTTCGACATAACGCAATTGCTGGTTGAAGAACTGGTTGACCTCCTGCAAGCGCTCCAGTTCGCTGCCCTGCTGGTGGCTGGCCAACAACCGCTGCCAGGCATCGATGCGGTCCTTGCCGGGGCCCAGGGGCCCATACAGCGCCTGCGCGCGCTGGCTGATCTGGGAAAAGTCCCAATCTGCTCGTAGGCCGCCCAGCAGCAGGCAGCCCAGCACAATGGCGAGGCTGAACGGGCGTATCCAGCTTTTTAGTATCCCGGCAATCGCCACAGGGAAGACCTGTTCAAAGCCATCGAAAACCGCGATGGTGGGGCCTGGTTTGGCAAAAGACAATGGCACCTTACAATCACCGCCGCTCTATTCACGGGCGCTATTTACCTTGCGCCGAAGCGCTCATCAGCTTCCCCTTCACAGGGACTTCATTCACCATAGACAGATTCCGTGCAAAGGCTTGGAAGCCTGCCATCGCTAGGGTTTGACACCTCTTGAGCGACTCTCTACGTTTATTGGATCCAATCAGCAAATTGTCGAGGCAGACTTCCAGTGGCTGAGAAAATCAGACTGCTTTCCAGCGTGATTGGCAGTGAGCAGGTGCCGGCGCACCTTGCTCGTAGCGTGATCGAAGAACGCCTGCGCAGCGCTATCGTCGATGGCCGCCTGCCGCCAGGTACCGCCTTGCGTCAACAAGAGATCGCGGGCTTGTTTGGCGTGAGTCGCATGCCCGTGCGCGAGGCCTTGCGCCAGCTCGAAGCACAGTCGTTGTTGCAGGTGGTCATGCACAAGGGCGCCGTGGTTGCCCCGCTGATCGGTGAAGATGCGGTGGACACCTACGCGTTGCGGGTGCTGCTTGAGTCCGAGGCGCTGCGCCAGTCGATCCCGCTGCTCGAGGCCGATGACATCGCCCGCGCACGGGGCTATATCCAGGAGCTGGAGAGCGAAACCCGACATGCCGAGATCGGTCGCCTCAACCGCTTGTTCCACATGACGCTGTACAGCAAGGCGCACAACCAGAAACTGCTGCGCATGATCGAGATCGAGCTCAATGAAGAGGAGCGTTTCTTGCGCTTCCACCTGTCATCGATGGGGCTGGGTAAGCTGACTCAGGACGATCACAATGCGTTGGTGAATGCCGCCAGCGACAAACGGGTGGACGAGGCCGTCAACGTGCTGGAAGAGCACTTGAACAACGGTGCGCGGGCTATTCGCAAGTATCTGGATAGTCAGCGCCTGTCGATGTAAGCACCGCCGAGTAGTTGCAAAATTTTGCCCGCCCGCGAACAATGAGACTAATTATCATTAATGACTTAATGTTCGCGGCGCCCTTCCATGTCTTCTCAAGATTCTGTGCATACGCTCTACAGCGACCACCACAGCTGGCTGCAAACTTGGTTGCGCAGCAAGTTGGGGAACGCTGCCGATGCAGCAGACCTGGCGCAGGATACCTTTGTCCGCCTGCTCCAGCGCCGTGAACAATTGCAGCTGAACACCCCGCGGGCGTTCCTGCGCACAGTCGCCCGCGGCCTGGTCATTGACCACTGGCGACGCCAGGAGCTGGCCCGAGCCTACCTTGAAGCGCTCGCGCACCTGCCCGAGGCGCATGCGCCGTCGGCGGAAACCCGCGAACTGCTGCTGGAGTTGCTCGAGCGCATTGCGCGCATGCTCGATGGGCTCAAGCCCAAGGTGCGCCGCGCTTTCCTGCTGGCCCAGTGCGAGGGTTTGAGCCACAAGGCGATCGCCGAGCAGATGGGCATCTCGCTACGCTCGGCAGAGCGTTACATTGCCGATGCCCTCTACCATTGCTACCTGCTGCGCTACGAAGACGAGTGCTGAAGCAATGAGCGTTGCCCCCCTGCCGCCCAAGGTGGTCAAGCAGGCCATCCACTGGATGCTCAAGCTGCGCGAGAGCGGCCACAATGCGCGCCTGCAACTGCAATGCGAACAATGGCGCAGCGAGCATCATGAGCATGAATTGGCCTGGCAGCGGGTGCTCGATCTGCATCAAGAGTTGAACCTGCGCGCCATCCCTGGCGCAGGGGTGGCTTTGCAGACCCTAGAGACCAGCGAACGTCGCTTGCACCGTCGACAGGCACTCAAGCTACTCACCGGCGTTGCTCTGGTAGGTTCGGCAGCCTGGTTGGGCAAGGATCGTCAGGTCCTCCACAATTGGACTTCGGACTACGCCACCGCTACTGGCGAGCGACGTACCTTTGCTCTGCCAGACGGCTCGCTGTTGCAGCTCAATACTCAAAGCGCGGCGGACCTGACCTTTGACGATCGACAGCGGCTCATTCGTCTCAAGCACGGCGAGCTGATGCTCACCTGCAGCGCTACCCAGGGCCAGGACAGGCCGCTGCTGGTTCAGACCCACGAGACCCTGCTGGAAGGCTTCGAGGGGCGCTTCGTGGTGCGTCAGGACAGCGATTGCACGCGGGTTAGCGTCAGCCAAGGCAAGGTAGCCATTCATCGCCCAGGCAATGGCGCGCTGCAATGGATGAGCAGCGGCCAGAATTGGCGACTCGATGGCCAAGGTGCACGTCTGTTGGAGTACCAGGACATGGATGCCGGCGCCTGGGTGGAAGGCTTGATCGTCACGCGGGACATGCGCCTGGCGGATTTCCTCGCAGAGGTGGCGCGCTATCGCCATGGCTATCTGGGTTGCAGCGACGAGATCGCTGACTTGCGCCTATCGGGTGTGTTCCGCCTGGAAGATACCGACAAGCTGCTGCAACTGCTGCCGCAGACCCTGCCGGTCATTCTGCGCCAGCGTACGCGCTGGTGGGTACGCCTGGAACGCATGAGCTGAGATTGAGCTCTGCAAGATTTTTTGGCGGGAACCCTGCGCCGGTCCGGCTAGGACAGTAAGTAACTCCCTCTGCCCTTAACGATTCGACGGACCTGTCCATGCCGACCGCCCTGCCCTCGCAACGCGTCACCAACGAGAATGATTTTCGACCTGTCTTGAATTCCGCCCGCCTGCGCAAGGCTGTACGCGCCGCGCTGTTCGGTACGGCCCTTGGCATGAGCGCTATAGCGCCACTGGCTTTGGCTGCCCAGGCCAACACTGCTACCCAGCAATTCACGATCCCTGCTGGCAATCTCAACGATGTGCTCAACCAGTTTGCGCGCCAGGCCGGCATTACCTTGTCGAGCACCCCGCAGCTTACAAGTGATCGACAATCTCCAGGCCTGCAAGGGCATTACTCGACTGACCAGGCACTGCGTCAGCTGCTTAATGGCACGGGCCTTGAGGCCGTCAGCCAGGACGGCAGCAGTTATGTGCTGCGGGCGCAGCCTGAGGAGGCGGCATTGTCTCTGCCGGACACGGACGTTCGCGGTTTTGCCTTGGGGAACGCGCTGGGCAGCATGGACGGCTACAACGCTACCCACAGCCAGATCGCGACCAAGACCAGTACGCCGATCCTGGAGACCACCCAGTCGGTCTCGGTGGTCACCCGTCAGCAGATGGAGGACCAGGGTTCGCAGACCGTAGCCCAGGCCATGCGCTATACCCCAGGGGTGCTGACCAACCCCTATGGCGCTACCCATCGCTATGACTACGTGGCCATGCGCGGCTTCAACGATGGCTCGGTGGACAACATCTACGTCGATGGCTTGAAGTCCATGGGCGACAACGGCACCTACAGCACCATGCAGGTGGACCCATACTTCCTGGAGCGCATCGACATCCTCAAGGGCCCCTCGTCGGTACTGTACGGGCGCAGCTCGCCGGGCGGCCTGGTGGCGTTGACCACCAAGAAGCCGATGTTCGATCCGTATCACCAGATCCAGGCAACAGTCGGCACCCAAGGCCAACGGGGGATGGGATTCGACTTCAGCGGGCCGCTGGATGATGACAAGCGCATCGCCTATCGCCTGACAGGCATTGCGGACTCATCCGACACCCAGTTCGATCACAACAAGGAAGAGCGCTACGCGATCGCCCCGGCAGTCAGCATCGACTTCAGCGAAGATACCTCGTTGACCTTGCAGGCTTATCTACAGAAAGACCCCAACGGCGGCTACCACGGTGCCCTGCCCTCTGATGGGGCCTTACATCCGCGTAACGGCCAGCGTCTGTCCGATCACTTTTTCGAAGGTGAGCTCAGCGACAACTACGAACGCACCCAACAGTCGTTCAGTTACCAGCTGGAGCATCGCTTCAATGACGTGTTCACCGCGCGGCAGAACTTCCGCTATCAGGATTCTGATGTGTCGATGGACCAAGTCTACTTCGCTGGCTGGGACGCGAGCGTGCCTGGGCGTAACGTGATGAACCGCGCCTACACCGGCGGCGACGAGCGTCTGCATTCGTTCATCATCGACAACATGCTGCAGGCTGAATTCTTCACCGGTTCCGCCAAGCACACGCTCTTGCTAGGCACCGACTATCAGCGACGCAAGGCCGATGTGTCCTGGCGCTATGGCACGGTCGATAGCCTGGATGCGGGTAACCCGCAATACGGCAATGGCAATATCCAGGTGCTCGGTGAAAGCAACTACCTGCGCCGTCTGCAACAGACAGGTGTTTACCTGCAGGATCTAGTCGAGCTCGACCAGTGGCGCTTCTCCCTGGGGCTGCGCCAGGACTGGGTGAAGGTATCTGAGGAGAATCGTGACAGCGATACTCGGGTCAGCGATAACCGCACCAAGTTCACCACCCGTGCGGGCGTGCTCTATCTGTTCGACAACGGTATTGCGCCTTACCTGAGCTATTCCGAGTCGTTCAACCCCAACACCGTCTCCGATCAGGATGGCCGTCCGCTCGCGCCCACCGAGGGCACCCAGTGGGAAGCGGGCATCAAGTACCAGCCGCCCGGTACTGACAACCTGTTCACTGCTTCGGTGTTCCGTATCGAGCAGGAGAACCTCGCATCCAAACAACCGAACGAGGAGTTCTACCGGGCGGTGGGTGAGGTGCGCTCGCAAGGCCTTGAGCTTGAGGCTCATGTGCAGGTGACCGATAACCTGAAACTGCTGGGTGGCTATACCTTCACCGACATCGAGTACGCCAAGTCGATGCCGAGCGTGGTAACGCCGACCCTGGATAACAAAGGCAATTCGCCAACCCAAGCACCGAAGCAGATGATCTCCCTGTGGGCCGATTACAACTTCCGCCAGGGCGCACTGGATGGCCTGCGCTTGGGTGGCGGCTTGCGCTATGTGGGGTACAGCTGGGTGGACTCGGAAAACAGCATGAAGGTGCCCTCCTACACGCTGTTCGATGCATCGATCGGCTACGATCTGGGCAAGGTGGGGCTCAAGGGAGTCGATCTACGGCTCAATGCCAATAACCTGACCAATGAGAGCTATATCGCATCGTGTGCCAGCTTGAGCTACTGCTACATGGGTGAAGAGCGGAATGTGAGCGCTACGGTTAGCTATCAGTTCTGAGTGGTTTGATTGAATGTAAAAGGCCCGCCCCTGGTTCCAGGGGCGGGCCTTTTTTTGGGCTGTCATTAGTGGGGCCGCGCAGCAGCCCCACTAATAGTTCAAGCACCACAGTAGCCGCAGATATTAACCAGGCATAGAAAAGACAAAACCCCTACCTGCTCACGCAGATAGGGGTTTTGCGAAATGAATCTTGACGATGACCTACTCTCACATGGGGAAACCCCACACTACCATCGGCGATGCATCGTTTCACTGCTGAGTTCGGGATGGGATCAGGTGGTTCCAATGCTCTATGGTCGTCAAGAAATTCTGTATGCCGACCCGTCAAATGGACGTTCCAGCGAATCTTGAGTTTCTACTTAAAGACAAAACCCCTACCTGCTCGCGCAGATAGGGGTTTTGCGAAATGAATCTTGACGATGACCTACTCTCACATGGGGAAACCCCACACTACCATCGGCGATGCATCGTTTCACTACTGAGTTCGG
>NZ_JBCPSP010000064.1:0-20523 GCF_051129895.1 Pseudomonas sp. Je.1.5.c | reverse complement strand
TGGTGGATCTGCTGACACCATCGCGGGGCAAGCCCGCTCCCACGGGATATGCAGAGCGCTTTACTCGGCGATCAGCCAGTCCATGCGGAAGCTGCCAGCAGTCTGCGCCAGCTCCTTGGCCAGCCACGGCAGCAGCTCGTTGAGCTCTTCTTCCAGGCCCCACGGCGGGTTGGCGATGGCCAGGCCCGAGCCGTTCAAGCCCTGCGGGCTGTCCTGGTGATGGACATAGAGCTCGACGCGCAGCAGTTTCGGCGCGCCGGTGCTGGTCAGGTCCTGATAGAAGCGGGTCAGCGAACGCTGATCCTTGATCGGGTACCAGATGGCCGCGACCGTCTGGCGCATGCGGCCAATCGCCTCTTTCATGGCCACGGTGCAGCGCTTGAGCTCGTCAGCCTGCTCAAACGGCGGGTCGATCAGCATGATCGCGCGCTTTTCCTGGACCGGCAGCAGCGCCCGCGGCACATGCCAGCCTTCGCCCAGGTGAACCGTGACCCGTGGGTCTTTCTTCATGTTCTCTTTGAGCAGCGGACCGTCTTCGGGGTGCTTCTCATTGAGCAACGCGCGATCCTGCTGACGCATCAGCCGGCGAGCCAGTTCTGGCGAGCCTGGGTAGTAGCGCAGCTCGCCATCCTGGTTCAGACGCTTGATGACACGCAGGTAGTCGGCCGTGCTCGCCGGCAGATCATCGCGGTTCCACAAGCGCGCGACACCTTCCAGGTATTCACCGGTGCGCGTCGCCTGATCGCCCTGCAAGTCGTACAGGCCGAGACCGGCGTGGGTATCGATGTAGGCGAACGGCTGCTCCTTGCGCGACATCAGGGCGATGAGGCGGGTCAGCACGATGTGTTTGAGGACGTCGGCGTGGTTGCCGGCGTGGAAGGCGTGACGATAGTTCATGGCAACTCCTGCAAGGCCGGAAAGTTTACCTTGTCGCGCCTGAGGAGTCAGGCCTGACGGTGATCAGCGGCTGCCCGCTGCCGCCATGAAGCAACTACCAGGGAGCGGGCCTGCCCCGCGATGAGGCCAAACCCAAGCCAATAAAAAACCCGCACCTGGAACAGGTGCGGGCCTTTCAGACAGCGATCAAACCCGCATCACTTACCGATATGGTAAGCCTGGTCGGCCTTCTCGAAGCGCGAAACCATGCTGCTCGATGGGCTACCCAGCTTGCTCACCACGAAGATTGCGATGGTGGCGAACAGGAAGCCTGGGATGATCTCGTACAGACCGGTATCCAGCTGTTTCCAGAAGATCACGGTCAGCGCACCGATGACGATACCGGCCAGGGCGCCGTTGCGGGTCATGCCTTTCCACAGTACCGAGATCAGCACCACCGGACCAAACGCAGCACCGAAGCCCGCCCAGGCATAAGCCACCAGGCCAAGTACGCGGTTATCCGGGTTGGCAGCCAGGGCAATGGCGATCAGCGCCACAGCCAGCACCATCAGGCGACCGACCCAGACCAGCTCGACCTGCGAAGCGTTCTTGCGCAGGAAGGTCTTGTAGAAGTCTTCGGTCAGGGCGCTGGAGCACACCAGCAGCTGGCAGCTCAAGGTACTCATCACCGCCGCCAGGATGGCCGACAGCAGCACACCGGCAACCCACGGGTTGAACAGAATCTTCGCCAGCTCGATGAATACCCGCTCGTGGTTCTCGGTGACCGGACCGGCCAGCTCAGGGTTGGCCGAGAAGTACGCGATACCGAAGAAGCCCACGGCGCAGGTACCGGCCAGGCACAGGATCATCCAGGTCATGGAGATGCGGCGGGCGTTGGCGATCGACTTGACCGAATCAGCCGCCATGAAGCGCGCCAGGATGTGCGGCTGGCCGAAGTAGCCCAGGCCCCAGCCCATCAGCGAGATGATGCCGATGAAGGTCGCGCCCTTGAACATGTCGAAGTTCGCCGGGTTCTGCGCCTCGATGGCGAGGAAAGTGGTGTCGACGCCGCCGGTGGAGATCAGCACGATGATCGGCGTAAGGATCAGCGCGAAGATCATCAGCGAGGCCTGCACGGTGTCGGTCCAGCTCACCGCCAGGAAGCCACCGACGAAGGTGTAGGCGATGGTTGCCGCAGCACCGGCCCACAGGGCGGTTTCGTACGACATGCCGAAGGTGCTTTCGAACAGGCGTGCGCCGGCCACGATGCCGGAGGCGCAATAGATGGTGAAGAACACCAGGATGACGATCGCCGAGATGATCCGCAGCAGCCCGCTGTTGTCTTCGAAGCGGCTGGCGAAGTAGTCCGGCAGGGTCAGCGCGTCACCGTTGTGTTCGGTCTGCACACGCAGACGGCCAGCGACGAACAGCCAGTTCAGGTAGGCACCGACGGTCAGGCCGATGGCGATCCAGGCCTCGGAAAGGCCCGACATGTAGATGGCGCCCGGCAGGCCCATCAGCAGCCAGCCGCTCATGTCCGAAGCGCCAGCTGAGAGCGCGGTCACCACGCTGCCAAGACTACGCCCACCGAGGATGTAGTCGGAGAGGTTGTTGGTGGAGCGATAGGCCGCGAAGCCGATCAGCACCATTGCCGCGATGTAGATCACGAAAGTGATCGTGATTGGATTGCCCATGGTTGTGCCCTGGCGTTTGTTTTTATCTCTTGCGACCACCCTATAAGGCGGTTGCACCCAGGCGGCGCATCCTATGCAACAACATGAAGCGGGTGCAACCATTTTTCATTTGCAAGTTGCACCCAGCAATGCAATTTCGCCTAAAGGGTGTTTTTTGCTCCTTTTTGGAGCAAACACAGCGCTTTTCAGAAGAAAACGCACCACGAATGACCATTCTTGCTGTGTAGGAATTGTCGTCGGACGAGTTGCACCTGATCCTACAAAAAATCGGGTTGCACCCGGTTGCACCCGGATTGTCCTACAGCTAATCTTGGCGCCAGCTTAGGCCACGCCCGTGGCAATAATGAGGATAAGAAATGGCGACGACCACCCTGGGGGTCAAACTCGACGACCCTACCCGTGAGCGACTTAAAGCAGCTGCGCAGTCCATCGACCGCACGCCGCATTGGTTGATCAAACAAGCGATCTTCAATTACCTGGAGAAGCTCGAGGGTGGTGCCACCCTGACCGAACTCAACGGTCATGCCAGCAACCTTTCCGACGACGCCGGCGAAGTTCAGCCCGAGCACAGCCACCAGTGCTTCCTCGAGTTCGCCGAAAGCATTCTGCCGCAGTCGGTACTGCGTTCGGCGATCACCGCCGCCTACCGCCGCCCTGAGCAAGAAATGGTGCCAATGCTGCTGGAGCAGGCGCGCCTGTCCAGCGCTCAAGCCGAAGCCACCAACAAACTGGCCTCCGGCATCGCCGAAAAACTGCGTAACCAGAAGAGCGCCAGCGGCCGTGCCGGTATCGTCCAGGGCCTACTGCAAGAGTTCTCGCTGTCGTCCCAGGAAGGCGTGGCACTTATGTGCCTGGCCGAAGCCCTGCTGCGCATCCCCGACAAGGGTACCCGTGATGCGCTGATCCGCGACAAGATCAGCACCGGCAACTGGCAACCGCACCTGGGCAACAGCCCGTCGCTGTTCGTCAACGCCGCCACCTGGGGCCTGCTGCTGACCGGCAAGCTGGTCTCCACCCACAACGAATCCGGCCTGACCTCCTCGCTCACCCGCATCATCGGCAAGAGCGGCGAGCCGATGATCCGCAAGGGCGTCGACATGGCCATGCGCCTGATGGGCGAGCAGTTCGTCACCGGCGAGACCATCGCCGAAGCCCTGGCCAACGCCAGCCGCTTCGAATCGAAAGGCTTCCGTTATTCCTACGACATGCTCGGCGAAGCCGCACTGACCGAGCACGACGCGCAGAAATACCTGGCCTCCTACGAGCAAGCGATCCACTCGATCGGCAAAGCCTCGCACGGTCGCGGCATCTATGAAGGCCCGGGCATCTCGATCAAGCTCTCGGCCCTGCACCCGCGCTACAGCCGCGCCCAGTACGAGCGCGTGATGGACGAGCTGTACCCGCGCCTGCTGTCGCTGACCTTGCTGGCCAAGCAATACGACATCGGCCTGAACATCGACGCCGAAGAGGCCGATCGCCTGGAGCTGTCGCTGGACCTGCTCGAGCGCCTGTGCTTCGAGCCTTCGCTGGCGGGCTGGAACGGCATCGGCTTCGTCATCCAGGCTTACCAGAAGCGCTGCCCGTATGTCATCGACTCGGTCATCGACCTGGCCAAGCGCAGTCGTCACCGCCTGATGATCCGCCTGGTCAAGGGTGCCTACTGGGACAGCGAGATCAAGCGCGCCCAAGTCGAAGGCCTGGAAGGCTACCCCGTTTACACCCGCAAGGTGTACACCGACGTCTCCTATATCGCCTGCGCCCGCAAGCTGCTGTCGGTACCCGAAGCGATCTACCCGCAGTTCGCCACCCACAACGCCCACACCCTGTCGGCCATCTACCATATCGCCGGGCAGAACTACTACCCGGGCCAGTACGAGTTCCAGTGCCTGCACGGCATGGGCGAGCCGCTGTATGAGCAAGTGGTAGGCAAAGTCTCCGAAGGCAAGCTCAACCGTCCGTGCCGCGTCTACGCCCCGGTCGGCACCCACGAGACGCTGCTGGCCTACCTGGTCCGCCGCCTGCTGGAAAACGGCGCCAACACGTCGTTCGTCAACCGCATCGCCGATCACTCGATCTCGATTCAAGAGCTGGTCGCCGACCCGGTCGCCAGCATCGAGCAGATGGCCACTCAGGAAGGTAGCATCGGCCTGCCACACCCACGCATTCCGCTGCCGCGTGACCTGTATGGCAGCGAGCGGGCCAACTCGGCCGGCATCGACCTGGCCAACGAGCATCGCCTGGCATCGCTGTCCTGCGCCCTGCTGGCGACCGCTCACAACGACTGGAAAGCGGCCCCTCTGCTGGGTTGCGCCAGCAGCCAGGAAGCGGCGGCACCGGTACTCAACCCGTCCGATCACCGTGACGTGGTTGGCCACGTGCAGGAAGCGACCGTCGCTGATGTCGACAATGCCATCCAGTGCGCACTGAATGCCGCACCGATCTGGCAGGCCACGCCGCCAGCCGAGCGCGCCGCGATCCTTGAGCGCAGCGCCGACCTGATGGAAGCCGAGATCCAGCCGCTGATGGGCCTGCTGGTCCGCGAAGCGGGCAAGACCTACGCCAATGCCATCGCCGAAGTGCGCGAAGCCGTCGACTTCCTGCGCTACTACGCGGTGCAGGCACGCAACGATTTCAGCAACGACGCCCACCGCCCACTGGGCCCCGTGGTGTGCATCAGCCCGTGGAACTTCCCCCTGGCCATCTTCAGTGGCCAAGTCGCCGCAGCCCTGGCCGCAGGCAACCCGGTGCTGGCCAAGCCTGCCGAGCAAACACCACTGGTCGCCGCCCAGGCCGTGCGCCTGCTGCTCGAAGCCGGTATCCCGGAAGGCGTCCTGCAACTGCTGCCAGGCCGCGGCGAAACCGTCGGTGCCCGCCTGGTCGGTGATGAGCGGGTCAAAGGCGTGATGTTCACCGGCTCCACCGAAGTGGCCCGCCTGCTGCAACGCAACATCGCCGGTCGCCTGGATGCCCAAGGTCGGCCGATCCCGCTGATCGCCGAAACCGGTGGCCAGAACGCGATGATCGTCGACTCCTCGGCGCTGACCGAACAGGTGGTGATCGACGTGGTTTCCTCGGCCTTCGACAGCGCCGGCCAGCGTTGCTCGGCGCTGCGCGTACTGTGCCTGCAGGAAGACTCCGCCGACCGCGTGATCGAAATGCTCAAGGGCGCCATGGCGCAGAGCCGCCAAGGCAACCCAGAGCGCCTGTCCGTGGACATCGGCCCGGTGATCGATGCTGAAGCCAAGGCAGGTATCGAGAAGCACATCCAAGGCATGCGCGAAAAAGGCCGCACCGTTTACCAGGTGGCCATCGCCGATGCCGCCGAGTGCAAGCGCGGCACCTTCGTCATGCCGACCCTGATCGAGCTGGAAAGCTTCGACGAGCTCAAGCGCGAGATCTTCGGCCCGGTGCTGCACGTGGTGCGCTACAACCGCCGCAACCTCGACCAGCTGATCGAGCAGATCAACGCTTCCGGCTACGGCCTGACCCTCGGCGTGCACACCCGCATCGACGAGACCATCGCCAAGGTTGTGGATAACGTCAACGCCGGCAACATGTACGTCAACCGCAACATCGTCGGCGCGGTGGTCGGCGTGCAGCCATTCGGTGGTGAAGGGCTGTCCGGCACCGGCCCGAAAGCGGGCGGCCCGCTGTACCTGTACCGCCTGCTGTCGACCCGCCCGGCCGACGCCGTGGCCCGTCATTTCCAGCGTGCCGATGGCGAAGCCAAGGTCGATAGCGTCCTGCGCGATCAACTGATCAAGCCACTGCACGCCCTCAAGGCCTGGGCCGAGAGCAACCAACTGGCTGAGCTATCGAGCCTGTGCGAGCAGTTCGCCGCCCAGTCGCAGAGTGGTATCAGCCGCCTGCTGCCAGGCCCGACCGGCGAGCGCAACAGCTACACCATCCTGCCGCGCGAGCACGTGCTGTGCCTGGCTGACAACGAGGCAGACTTGCTCGCTCAGCTGGCCGCGGTATTGGCCGTGGGTAGCTCGGCGGTGTTCCAGGACGTCGAGCCGGCGAAGAGCCTGCGTGCTCGCCTACCGAAGGAACTGCAAGCCAAGGTCAAGCTGGTTGCCGATTGGAACAAAGACGAAGTTGCGTTCGATGCAGTCATTCACCATGGCGACTCGGATCAACTGCGCGCGGTGTGCGAGCAGGTAGCCAAGCGCGCAGGCGCCATCGTTGGTGTGCACGGGCTGTCCAGCGGCGATCATCAGATTGCCTTGGAGCGCTTGGTGATCGAGCGCGCGGTGAGCGTCAACACCGCTGCGGCGGGTGGTAACGCTAGCTTGATGACCATCGGCTGATAGGGCTGAGGTAAATGAAAAGGAGAGCTTCGGCTCTCCTTTTTTTTGCGAAAAAAACCCCTCCCAAACTCCTACCGCTCTGCGAGAAATTTCCCACGCCAGCATCAGACCGGTCTGCTTTTGATCGGGAAGCACTTCCTTGCACCATCGCTCCCCAACGGATGCCCTGCCCCGCCAGGAGCCATCCCGGCCCATGGATCGGCGATGCAGGAAGCCAAGATGCTCTCTCAGCAGGATGTGCGCTTTACCTCCAGTAGCGTTGACGACAGTGCCTTCGCTGTCGTCCGGGTCACACCCGCCCGCTCGGCCACGGAGCACAGCCGATGAGCGCCGCCCCTTCAACTCACCGCGAAGTGGCGCTGGTCCCGGCCAACACCCTGCACCAGAGCGACGTCGACTTCAGCATGAAGAAGCTCGACCAGTGGCTGCTGCGCATGACCAACGACACCGTCGGCTGGAACACCATCCACACCGTTGGCTCGGTCTTGCCAGGGGTTGGCGGCGTCTTTGCCGCCATCGATGCCATCGCAGACCTGATTACCCTGATCGATGGCAATCAGGATGACGTCGTTACCTGGATCAGCTTTGGCATCAACGTCTTCGGCATCATGTCCTTCCCCGGCGTCGGCGCCGCCCGGGCGGCAATCCGCCCGACCCTGCACATGCTGCGCAGCCACAGCAAAGCCACCCTTGGCAATGCCTTGCTGACCGCGCTGGAAAGCAACCTCAACGCGCTCGCCCCCGGCGCCATTGAAGACTTTGCCACCGCGCTGCAACAGGGCCTTGCCAGCCTGCTGAGCCAGATCGCCGACAAGATCAAGCAAACCTGCCTCAGCTTCGCCAGCATGATCCGCTCGGTGGCGAGCCCGGAAGGCCAGCGCAAGATCGCGGAAACGGTCAAGAGCGGGAAAAAGTTCGTCGCCTCCACCGGCATTTTGGGCATGGCCATTTCCCTGCTGATCGACGACCCGCGCATGTCCGATGCGACCGTGCGCAAACTGCTGGAAGTGGCCGATACCGCGCAAACCATCGGCGCCAACGCCCACCGGAAAATCAACGCCCTGGCCGACCCGAGCAACACCCAGAGCATTGGCTACCTGGTCAGCATGCTGCTGACCGCCCTGGCCAATCGCAAAGGCCGCAAGGCCCAGGCGCAGAACATCGCCCCGCACGGCACCAGCCAGGCCACTGCGGTGAGTGGCCAGGGCCAGCTGGTCGCCCGCTCCAGCGAAGCCCCGGCCAAAGCCGATCCGTCCGCCAAGAAGGACGGCTGCCCCTCGACCTGCCGCAGCATCAGCTTCGCCCGTGGCAGCGAAACCCTCACCCACACCGATTTCAGTTTGCCCGGCTGCTTTGCGCTGCAGTGGTCACGCACCTACCGCTCCAGCCTGGCGGCGCTCGACGGTGGCGTGTTCGGCGCCCGCTGGATCACGCCGTTCTCGACCTGCCTCGATGTGCTCAAGCAGGGCGTGCTCTACCACGCCGCGGACGGTCGCAGCCACGCCTACCCGCTGCCGAAAATCGGCAAGCACCATTACGACGCCATCGAAGGCCTGGTGCTGATTCGCACCCAAGAGACGCAACTGGTCATCGCCCGCGGCTATGCCAGCCAGGAAAGCTACCAGCGCCAGGGCGAGCGCTTCGTGCTGCAGAGCATCCGCCAGCGCGGCGGCGCGCGTATCGACCTGCACTATGAGCACCATCACCAGGGCACCCCGGTGCTGTCGGACTTAGTGACCTACCAGAACGAGGTGCAGCACCAGCACCTGGCCACCGCGCTCGACGAGCACGGTCGGATCAGTGCGCTGTGGCAGGTGCGCAACGGCCAGCCACACCGCCAGCTGGCCGCCTATCGTTACGACGAACACGGCGACCTGCTGCAGGCCGACGATGAGCACCAGGCCAGCTGGAGCTACCAGTACCAGGATCACCTGATCACCCGTTACAGCGACCGCAGCGGGCGCGGCATCAACCTGCAATGGCAAGGCACCGGGCCTGACGCCAAGGCGGTGCGCGAGTGGGCCGACGATGGCAGCTTCGATACCCGCCTGGCGTGGGATGCCGATGTTCGCCTGACCTGCGTCACCGACGCCCACGGCCAGGTCACCAAGCACTACTACGACGGCCTGGGCTTTACCTACCGGGTGATTCATCCCGATGGCAGCGAAGAGTGGTTGCTGCGCGACACCGCCAAGAACATCACCCAGCACCTGCACGCCGATGGCAGCACCGAGCGCTTCGCCTACGACGAGCGCGGCAACCTGCTGCAACATACCCGCGCCGACGGCAGTTGCGTGCACTACGCCTACGACGACCACGACCAACTGCTCAAGACCCGCGACGCCGAAGGCGGCCTGTGGCGGCGGGACTACGACCAGCGCGGCAACCTCATCGAAACCATCGACCCGCTGGAGAACACCACCCAGTACCGCTACAACAGCGACAACCTGCCCATCGCCGTAGTCGATGCCAATGGCAACGAAAAAACCCTCGCCTACACCGCCGACGGCCTGCTCAGCCAGTACACCGACTGCTCCGGCCACACCCGCCACTGGCACTACGACCCCTGCGGCCAGCTGATCCGCTACACCGACGCCCTCGGCCAAGTCACCGAGTACGCCTACGAAGCCGGCCAACTGGCCCGCCTCACCCACCCCGACCACAGCCACGAGCAGTTCGAGCGCGACGCCGAAGGCCGCTTGCTCAGCCATACCGACGCGCTGCAGCGGCGCACCTGCTGGGCCTACAACGTCGCCGGCCTGATCGCCACACGCACCGACGCCCAGGGCCACACCCTCGACTACCGCTGGGACCGCCTCGGCCGCCTGCTCGAGCTGCGCAACGAAAACCACAGCAGCGCCCGCTTCAGCTACGACAGCATGGGCCGCCTGCTGAGCGAGACCGGCTTCGACGGCAAGCGCCGCAGCTACCATTACCACGCCGAAAGCGGCGTGCTCGCCCAGCAGCTGGACGAAGACCGGATCATCGAGTTCGCCTTCGACCCGCTCGGCCGCCTCAGCCAACGCCACGCCGGCCACCGCCATGGCCAGCACTGGCAAAGCGAAGCCTTCCACTACGACGGCAACGGCCAGCTGCTCATGGCCGAGAACAGCCAGAGCAAGCTGCAGTGGTTCTACGACCGGGCCGGCAACCTCAGCCGCGAGCACCAGTACTACCGCTTTCTCGACACCCCCAGCGTGGCCATCTGGCAGCACGAGTACGACGCCCTCAACCAACGCTGTGCCACCACCCGCCCGGATGGCCACCGGGTCAGCTGGCTGACCTACGGCAGCGGCCACCTGCTGGCGATCAAGCTCGATGACGCCGAGCTGCTCAGCTACCAGCGCGACGCCCTGCACCGGGAAATCGGCCGCGTGCAAGGCAACGGCCTGCAGCAACGCCAGCAATGGACGGCCAACGGCTACCTGCACACGCAAAGCCTCACCCGGCCCGGCAGCAACGACTACCTGCGCAAGCGCCAGCACCATTACGACCCCGCCGGCCAACTGACCACCATCGACGACAGCAACCGCGGCACGCTCAGCTACCGCTACGACCCGCTCAACCGCCTGCTCGGCGCACACAGCCGGCTGGGTGCGGAAACCTTCGCCTTCGACCCCGCCAGCAACCTGCTCGACCCCCACGAAGCGCCCCAGGCCAACGGCCTCAAACGCAGCCGGCAGATGGACAACCTGCTGCACCAGTACCTGGGCAACCACTACCGCTACGACCCCCGCGGCAACCTCAGCGAGCGCTGGCTGGACGGCCAGCACGGCCGCTTCACCTGGGACCTGTACGACCGCCTGGTGGGCTACGAAGATGCCCGGCTCAAGGTCAACTACGGCTACGACGCCCTCGGCCGGCGCCTCTACAAGCAATCGGCTGCCAAGTACCAAGACCGCGCGCAGGCAGGCCCGCTGTGGAACCGCAAGCAACGCCTGGACCTCGATGAGCGCTACGGCTGCAAGAGCAGCATCTATGGCTGGGACGGCGACCACCTGGCGTTTGAAAGCACCTACCATCCGCGCGGCGAACGCACCACACACTACCTCTACGAGCCAGGCACCTTCGTGCCGCTGGTGCAGGCCTCGTACGAGCAACAAATCGCCCTGCTGCCCGAGCCCAGTTATGACGGGCCGTATGACATCGATCAGGATCCGGTCTGGCAATACCAGCCCCAGGCACCGGCCTTCAGAGCGCTGGACTGGTACCAATGCGACCACCTCGGAACCCCGCTGGAGCTGACCGATCAGCACGGCGAAATGGTCTGGCGGGCGGACTACCACGCCTGGGGGCAGGCCCAGGTGAGGCTCAGCGAGGCGGCGCAGCGCAGGAAACTCGACACTGCGCTACGGTTTCAGGGGCAGTACCTGGATGTGGAGACCGGACTGCATTACAACCGGTACCGGTACTATGATCCGCAGGTGGGGCGGTTTGTTTCGGCGGATCCGATTGGGTATGCCGGGGGGCTGAATCTTTATCAATATGCGCCGAATCCAGTTGAGTGGATTGATCCACTGGGTTTAGCAAAAAAACTATACCATACATACACTAAAACTCATCCGGAAAGTGGAACCGTATACTCGGGCAGAACTTGTGGTTGCAAATTGCCCGAAGAAAATATCGCTAGGAGAGACAGCGGGCACCATATGAACAAACAAGGCTTCGGGCCTGCAGTTCTTGACAAAACCTCAGAAAACCCGTCCGCGATTCGCGGAAGAGAGCAAATCTTAATAGACACCAACGGGAAAGCACAATCGATGGGAGGTACGTCGGGAAATGTGCTGAATGGCATTTCCACTAGAAACAAAAATGCATCAAATTACTTTGATGCAGCGCACCAGGAATTCGGAGAATAACATGCGTAAAAAGAATGGTACCTTAGGGGATATACTGAAAATTGATTTAAAAAATGGGTCCTACGCCTTTGGTCGAGTGCTCAAAAGCCCGCTCATAGCCTTTTACGATGTTGCCTCAGAAACTCAGACCCCACCGGAAGGACTTTTGAGCAGAGATATATTATTCAAAGTATGGGTAATGAAAAGCGCATTTAAATCCAAAAACTGGGTGATAATCGGAAACTCACCAATTGACACCCCTCTTATGGAAGATCCATGGTTCTTCAAAATAGACCCCATCAGCAAAAAATTCTCAAGATACAAAGACGGCATAGAAGTCCCAGCATTTCGAGAGGAGTGTTTGCATTTAGAAAGAGCTGCCGCATGGTCCCCAGAACATATTGAAGATAGGCTACGCGATTATTTCATGGGCATTCCAAACAAGTGGGTAGAGTCATTGAAATGCCCGACTTGATAGAGGAAATTTGATTCCCCCAGTGCATGTACTCTGTTTTACATGCCAGCAAGACTGACGCGAGAACCAAAAGTTCTTTAATAATCTGGTCTTCCCTTTTCAACGTTGAGACGCTGAAGAGCCACATTCAGCCACCGCCATGGCCAGCACTGGCAAAGCGAAGCCTTCCACTACGACGGCAACGGCCAGCTGCTCATGGCCGAGAACAGCTAGAGCAAAGCTGCAGTGGTTCTGGGGGACGAATATAGTGAGACTGGTAAAAACTGGTAGCTGAGTATTTAGCAGCACTGACGGATGACAAGAATTAAGAATCGACAACAAATCCACTAAAGGAAATCACACCCCTATTACTCCGAATGAACATCTGAACATATACGACCAAAACCCCACCACACCTAAAGCAAATAATCACATACCATTTTGGGCAAGTTGATGATCACACCTCAACTCAATAAAACTGGACGAATAATCGCTGATAATGACAAGGATTACTACATAAGGATAATATGCGACAAAGAAAATACGGGAGGCTATCTTATACTGACCTCATCCAACCTTGATTTAAGCAGCGGATTCGACAACTGGGTAGAAACAGAGGAAACCCTACAAAAATATATTGAAGAGTCAAAATGGGAAATAGATTGGACAGTAGAATGAAGCACAACCGAAGAACAGTCGGAAAAACTTTATAACCCCTACTGTAAAAACCCAAAAAACAAGTGAAACTTTAATAACAGAAGACAAGTTCAACAGACTCATAGGTCTTTGCAACTCAGCGACTAGTGCCGTTTGGAAATCTCATCGAAGGTAGGAGAGTAGATCTAATTTCAGTACATAGGAAGTACGAGAGAAGAAATTTCAAGCGGACACACACTAACGATTACTCATGCCTGAAGGCCTGACTATAAAATACGAGCGCACAAGGTGAGTCACGAAATTGACAAGTCAAGGATAGCCACCGAAATCCTAGACTATTTGAATACGCACAAATACCAGCCCGATCGAGCGGCCCAATATATATTCAAGATATGGCTTGATGAAAAAATCTACCTTTTCGACGACCAACCATTTTGCGACAACATTGACAAACTTAGCAGCATGGACGCGGGAGATGAGTTCACTTTTACAAAGGAAGAGATTATAGAAATTCTCACCCCATACATTACACCCATCACATAAAACACCCATACACTTAACACCCCAGAGAACAAACACACCCCATCAAAAATTTACCTATAAGATCACGAAGGCATACTTGACATTCTAGATCCTAAAACCGGCGCTAGAAGTTCACGACTAGTGATACCGAAACCATGAAAAAACCTTTAACAACGAATAAAACATTCAACTCAACCTCAGTGCAACTTGGCTTCCAGGGGGATGGAGCCACCCGCTTCATCGAGAAAGCCGACTATTACCTACTAATAAACCACCAAAAATCAGCATACAACAAGACATTCTATATAAATGTTGGCATTATTTATAAAGAGCTATTAAGCACCCACCCTAGCGCACAACAATTAAACGGCGCTTTTAATGTAAAAAATCCAACAACTGTAATCCATGTTGACTTCAGGCTAGATGACTTCCCTGGAGCCTCGCAAAACTTACAGGAAACATTTGACTCACTAGTCAAACAGCACGACCTCGAAAGCAGTGCGAACGTACTAATGGACAATCTAAAAAAACTTTTAAGCTTCATGCAAGAAAACCATGCACGCGATAACATAAGATCCCTGAGAGACCAAAAAAAACTCAACGCAATGATACTCAAAGAGGTTTGACCTAAGCTTAGCTACGTTGGCGCCAAGCAAGCATGAACAATGAACTATACAAAGAATTAGAGTGCGCACTAAAAAAACTAAATATCAAAATCGAAAAACCTATCAATAGCGAAAAAAACACACTAGTTAGATCAATCGAGAAAAAATACATCAGAGGAAATCCTAGGGCGTGGTGGACCTCTATGCAAAGGCAGCCGAAAATATATGAGCAACCTGACAGCCGAGGACACCTTAAAATCCTTCAGATAGCGCCAAAAACCCATGAAGATGTTTGGCTCATCGCAGACGAAGACAATGAAGAAAAAATCATACTAGGACTTCCTATAGAACTCATACCCTCAGTACTCGAAGAATGCTATTACTTTGAGTATTACATTACACCAAAGGATTTGTCCTGGCTGCTTGCAGAGAACGACCACGGGGACCTCCTTTTAATCATTGACGACAACAAGTGAACTACCCGCACACACTGCTAAAGCTGATGAGCGCGCCGAGCACCACCAGAGTAATGAACTCAGGAAAAAACTCATGAAAATTTTAGTCCGACTAAGAATCGACTCAGATGACTACCCACCCGTTTCCTATGAATCACTGTGGGCTACCCTCAACCCTGACGACACATGCACAATAGACAACACTCCGTACTATGTATATGGCCTTAGCAAAGGGGACTCAGTGAGTGTGAAGTTCGAAGACGGGGAGCGTTATGCAGACACGATAACATCTAAAGGCGGACACTCAACTTTAAGAGTTTTTTCAAGCAACCAGGATGAGTCCATGGAGATAATAGATTTCATCAGGAAGAATGGGGGGAACTGTTCAAAATCTCATGGGCTATCACTATTTTCGGTCGACATCCCCGCAAAGTGCTCTTTTGAAGTGATTGATGATTATTTATCAAACATACAAAATGATGACACCATCGCATTCGAAGACGCGTGTCTGCAACATGCAAACATCCCTCAGGACAGACTGTTAGAGTGCCTATCACTGGCCACCCTAGTAGAAACCCCGGCCAAAGCCAAACTCACCCAATGACAACCTGAATACATCGAAAAATTAAATCCAAACAACAGCCGCTCAAAACTGGACCACCACACCATCAAATAAAACCAAGGCGAAGCCCCGAAGCCACCCAACTAAACAGACAAAAACAAAACAGACTATTAGAGTTCGATAACTGGCCAGAACAGTCTAACTCCGCGAAGGAAACATGAATGCAAGAAAAAACAAAACTCTCACGCTTTCATTTGAAGAGGCAATTACTCTACTGAGTGAGCTCGAAACCCTACTCATCTCTCTAGCTAATATTGGCAGACACTATCATCACGAGACCACACCCTTGAACGAGCAGGCCAATATACAGTACGCGCTAGAAACAACTCGGTTCATTGATGAATACAACATTACAAACACCCTCGCACAGATGAGGAAAATGATTTCAGAGAAATTTGACAACTCCATAGGCACGGATGACATGGGGGACATTGAACGAGCAATTCAAAACCTCAAAACTTGGGAAAAACCAGGCGACCAGCTAAAATAATGTTTCAGTATAGGAAAGATCAAATCAGCAAAAACACAATACAACAGGGCACAGTGTCGAGCATCCGACACCGCTCAGCCTGGGCTTCACCCTATCTCGAGTTTCGATGAAGAAATCGGTATCGGCGCGTCACGCCTCTAGCCCCGATCGCTTCGCAGCCACGAGCAATACCTGCGGATAGGTCGCTACAAAGTTCAGTGGACTCGCCCCTCACAGTATTGGGCGGATACATACCATTTTCTTCCCCTTATCACGCCTGCCTATTACGCTGTCGGTTTCATCTGCACGCCACTTAGACTCGACGCATCCCGCACCAGGACCACGCCCATGCCCGAGACCCTGCTCAGCTCCCGCAACCTCGCCTTCGAACTCTATGAAGTGCTCGACGCCCAAGCCCTGACCCAGCGTCCGCGCTTCGCCGAACACAGCCGCGAGACCTTCGATGCAGCGCTGGCCACGGCGCGCACCATCGCCGAAAAGTACTTCGCGCCGCACAACCGCAAGGGCGATGAGCACGAGCCGCGTTATGTCGACGGGCGTGCCGAGCTGATTGCGGAGGTCAAGCCGGCGGTCGACGCCTTCCTCCAAGCGGGCTTTCTCAATGCCAACCGCGATTTCGAGGTGGGCGGCATGCAGCTGCCGAGCCTGGTCTCGCAGGCCTGCTTCGCACATTTCCAGGCGGCCAACGCTGGCACCACGGCCTATCCGTTCCTGACCATGGGTGCGGCCAACCTGATCGAGAGTTTTGGCACCGAACAGCACAAACGCCTGTTCTTGCAGCCGATGATCGATGGCCGCTACTTCGGCACCATGGCGCTGACCGAGCCGCATGCCGGTTCTTCACTGGCCGATATCCGCACCCGCGCCGAGCCTGCTGCTGACGGCAGCTACCGGATCAAGGGCAACAAGATCTTCATTTCTGGCGGCGACCATGAGCTTTCAGAGAACATCGTGCACATGGTCCTGGCCAAACTGCCGGATGCGCCTGCCGGGGTGAAGGGTATCTCGCTGTTCATCGTGCCTAAGTACCTGGTCAACCAGGACGGCAGCCTCGGGCCGCGCAACGATGTGGCGTTGGCCGGGCTGTTCCACAAGATGGGCTGGCGCGGCACCACCTCCACCGCGCTGAATTTCGGCGACAACGGCGAGTGTGTCGGCTACCTGATCGGCCAGCCGCACCAGGGTCTGGCCTGCATGTTCCAGATGATGAACGAGGCGCGCATCGGGGTCGGCATGGGCGCGGTGATGCTCGGCTATGCCGGCTACCTGTACTCCCTGGAATACGCCCGTCAACGGCCGCAGGGCCGGCTGCCGGACAACAAGGATCCGCACAGCCCGGCGGTGCCGATCATCGCCCACAGCGATGTGAAGCGCATGCTGCTGGCGCAAAAAGCCTATGTCGAAGGCGCCTTCGACCTGGGCCTGTACGCGGCGCGGCTGTTCGACGACACCCACACCGCGCCCAGCGAAGAGGGCCGACGCCAGGCCCAGGAGCTGCTCGACCTGCTCACGCCCATCGTCAAATCCTGGCCGTCGGAGTTTTGTCTCAAAGCCAATGAACTGGCGATCCAGATCCTCGGCGGCCATGGCTATACCCGCGAATATCCAGTGGAGCAGTACTACCGCGACAACCGCCTGAACCCGATCCATGAGGGCACCCATGGCATTCAGTCGCTCGACCTGCTGGGACGTAAATTGGCGCAGAACGGCGGTGCCGGGCTCAAGCAGTTGATTCGCCTGATCGCGGCCACCGGCGAGCGCGCCAGCCACCACCCACGCCTTGACGCCCTGCGCGAGCCGCTCGAGCAACTGGTCAATCGGCTGCAGGCCGTCACCCTGGCCCTGCTGGGCGACCTGGCGCAAGGCAAGATCAGTGGCGCGCTGGCCAACTCGGCGCTGTACCTCAAGGCCTTCGGCCATTGCGTGATCGGTTGGCGTTGGCTGGAACAGGCGATCCACGCCGAGATCGGACTGCTCAACGGCCATCAGGCAGACCGTGACTTTTATCTGGGCAAATTGCAGGCCGCGCGTTATTTCCTGACCTGGGAAGTGCCGGGCTGCCATAATGACCTCGCATTGCTCGAGGCCCGCGACGATACCTGCCTGGGCATGCACGAGGGGTGGTTCTAGGGGGAGCCACCGCGCACACGGAGGTTCCCGCATGTTCGATTCCAGCGCCCTGCTGCGCCAGCGCTTCGCTGCGCTGCGCAGTACGGCCGAGTTGTTTTCCCTGCGCCATGTGAAACAGTCCTACCAAGGCCTGTCGGTGCGCCGCAATGTCGCCGAGCCGCCATTCTTCAGCCAGGATGAAGGCGCCATGCTCACGGTGCGCATCAACGGTGTCGAGGCCTACGCGGCCACCGCCGACCTGTCCCAAGCCGGTTTGCAACAGGCACTGCAACAGGCCGAGGCATTGGCGCGGCAGATCGCCGCGCACAGCCTGCTCGACCTGCGCGAACACGCCGTACCCAGCGAGCGTCACGAGCATATTTCGCCGAACTTCGAGCAGTCCTTGCCCAACCTTGCCGATTGCCTCGACCTGCTCGCCGCCGAGTCGGCCAGCGTGCCCAAGGACAACCGCCTGGTCGACTGGCAGGCGAGCCTGGGCATCAGCCGCGTCGAGCAGACCTACCTGAACTCCGCTGGCGCCGAGCTGCGCCATGCCCAGCGCTTTCTGTTCCCGGGCCTTGGCGTGACGGCCAGCGACGGCCAGGACAGCCAGAGCCGCAGCCTGGGGCGGGACAACTTTGGCCAGCAGGGCGGCTTCGAGATCATCCAGCGCTGTGGCCTGGTCGGCGCCGCCCGCCGCGTGGCCGATGAGGCCCTGCAATTGCTGCTGGCGCCCAACACCCCTAGCGGCCCGCGCGACCTGCTGTTGATGCCCGACCAGATGATGCTGCAAATCCACGAGTCGATCGGCCACCCGCTGGAGATGGACCGCATCCTCGGTGACGAGCGCAACTACGCCGGGACCAGCTTCGTCAAAGCCAGCGACTTCGGCCACCTGCAATACGGCTCGACACTGCTCAACGTGACCTTCGACCCAACCATCGACGAAGAGCTGGCCAGCTACAGCCACGACGATGACGGGACCCGGGCCCGCAAGCAGTTCCTGATTCGCCAAGGTAAGCTGCTGCGTCCGCTGGGTGGCGCGCTGTCGCAGTTCCGCTCGGGGCTGGACGGGGTGGCCAACAGCCGGGCCTGTAGCTGGAACCGCGCACCCATCGACCGCATGGCCAACCTCAACATCGAGCCAGGCGATCAGTCGCTCGAGCAGCTGATCGGCGGCATCGAGCGCGGCATCCTGATGCGCACCAACCGTTCCTGGTCCATCGACGATGCGCGCAACAAGTTCCAGTTCGGCTGCGAGTGGGGCCAGTTGATCGAAGAGGGTCAGCTCAAGGGCGTGGTGAAGAACCCCAACTACCGCGGTATCTCCGCGCAGTTCTGGAGCAACCTGGCGGCAGTTGGCGATCGCAGCACCTTCCAGGTCCTCGGCACGCCCAACTGCGGCAAGGGCGAGCCTAACCAGGTGGTCCGCGTGGGCCATGCTTCGCCGGCTTGTGTATTCCGCCAGATCGACGTATTCGGAGGAGACGCCTGATGAGCGCCACACCCCAGCAACGCTTCGAACAGCTGCTGAGCGCCTTGCGCGCTGCGCTGCAGGATGGCGAGCAGTTCACCCTCGGTTTCAGCGCCGAGCAGTCGCAATTTATCCGTTTCAACCATGCCAAGGTGCGTCAGGCTGGCGAAGTCAGCCAGGCCAGCGCGCAACTGCGGCTGGTGCGCGATGGCCGCCAAGCCGAGCAGCAGTTCACCCTGTGTGGCGACGCCGAGCTCGACCGCCAGCGCCTGCACGAGGCCCTCGAGCAACTGCGCCAGACCCTGCCACTGCTGGCGCTCGATCCTTACCTGAGCCTGGACGACAGCGCCTGGCAGTCGCACAGCCAGCAGCAACAAGCGCTGCCTGACATCGCCGAGGTGCTGGCGCTGGTGGAACGCGAGGCGGGTCAGTTGGACCTGGTGGGTATCTACGCAGCCGGGCCGATCTGTCGGGGCTTTGCCAGCTCCTATGGCGCCTTTGGCTGGCATCAGGCCAATAGCTTCAACTTCGACTGGAGCCTGTTCCACGCCAATGGCCAGGCGGTCAAAGCCAACTACGCCGGGCAGTCGTGGGATGCTGCAGCGATGGTCGAGCGCCTGCGCCTGAGCCGCGAGCAACTGGCGTTTCTTGGCCGGCCGGCGATTACCCTCAAGCCTGGCAGCTATCGCGCCTACCTGGCGCCAGCGGCCATGGATGAAATTGCCGGGATGCTCGGCTGGGGCGGCTTCTCAGCCCAGGCCTTGGCCACGGGCAACAGCCCGTTGCAGCGACTGTACAGCGGCGATGCGCAGCTCAGCCCGCTGGTCAGTTTCGACGAGCAGGTCAGCGGCTCGCTGAGCCCCGCGTTTTCCGATGAAGGCCTGCCGCGCCGCGATGTTCGGCTGATCGGCGAAGGGCGTGGCCTGGAGCGACTGATCAGCGCGCGCAGCGCCGCTGAATTCGCCCTGACGGCCAATGGCGCGGACAGCTACGAGGCGCCGTGCGCCCTGAGCCTAGCGCCGGGCAATCTGCCTTCGGCGCAGATTCTGCAACGCCTGGGCACCGGGCTGTACATCAGCAACCTGTGGTACCTGAACTACTCGGACCTGCCAGCGGCGCGCATGACCGGCCTGACCCGTTTTGCCACCTTCTGGGTGGAGGATGGCCAGATCCAGGGGCCGGTCAGCACCATGCGCTTCGACGATACCCTTTACAACCTGCTGGGTAACCAGCTGGAGGACCTGACCTGTGAGCGCGAGTTGATCCTGTCGACCAGCACCTATGGCCAGCGGCACACCGGATCGAGTCATTTGCCCGGGGCGTTGGTCAAAGGGCTCACGCTTACCCTGTAAACACCTCTGTACGGCTTTTCGTGGGAGCGGGCTTGCCCCGCGATAGCGTCAGCCATTGTCGGCCC
>NZ_JBCPSP010000063.1:0-20874 GCF_051129895.1 Pseudomonas sp. Je.1.5.c | reverse complement strand
ATTTCAACGCCACCTGCTGACGCTGCGCCAGTCGCACCTCAAACTCGCTCGGGTCGTGGATCATCACATCCATCCCGGCAAACGACTCGGCTGCGATCAGGCGCGACAGCCAGAAGCGCACGCAGGCCACCCGCAGCATCACCGGCCAAAGCTCGGCTTCCGCCGCAGTGAACGGCCGCAGCCCGGCGTAGGCCCCCAGCAGCGCCTGCGCGCGTGGCAGGTCGATGCCGGACTTATCATCCAGGCACCAGTCATTCACGGTAATGGCGATGTCATACAGCATCGGCCCCGAGCAGGCGTTGTAGAAGTCGATCAGCCCCGTCAGGTGGGTGCCTTCGAACATCACGTTGTCGCGGAACAGGTCAGCGTGCAGGTTGGCCCGTGGTAGCGCGAGAAGCTGCGCCTTGTGTGCGGCGATCTCATCCAGTGCAGGCTGCAACAGGCGCTGTTGCGCCTCGCTCAGGTGCGAAATCAACTCGGCGCCAGACTCCAGCATCCAGTCCAGACCTCGGTCGGTCTTGCGCTCCAGGGTGTTGTCGCGCGTGGCCAGGTGAATGTGCGCCAACAATTCGCCAACTTGAGCACAGTGCTGATTGTTCGGCACCTTGATGTGCTTACCCGACAGTCGTGGCTGCAACAGTGCCGGCTTGCCGTTGAGCTCGCGCAGGCCATTACCCTCGCGATCACGCACGGCGTAAGGCACTGGCATGTCGGCTTGGTGCAGCACATCGAGCAGGTCGATGAAGAACGGCATGTCTTCGGCAGGGCCGCGTTCGATCAGCGTCAGCACGAACTCACCCTGTTCGAGGCTGACGAAGAAGTTGCTGTTCTCGGTACCGGCGGCAATGCCCTGGAAGTCGAGCAGACGGCCCAGCTCATACGGCGCCAGAAAGGTTTCCAGCTCGGGCCGGGACACAGGGGTGAAAACTGACATGATGAAAAGTTGCCCATGCGGGCACTTCCGCCGGGAAGTGCCAGGTTGATGTGAACGGTACGCGTCAGATTACCACTCGAAGATCTTCCACGACGGAATCAGCATGTCCGGCTGGTCGGATCGAATGAAATTGCCGTCGGAGCCGTCGGCGCGTACCAGGAAATAAGGTTTGCCGTTTTTCGGCGTGATTTTGATCGCATACAGGAAGCCGTTTTGACGGTACTCCTGAATGGTTCGATCGCCTTCCGTGCGAATGGTCACATCGGGATCTGCCGATGGGGCGTCGTCCGCCGCCTGGGTGACGATAGGCGTGGTTGCCAGAAGGCCGAGCAGTAACAGGCGATTGAGTGTCCGCATGATAACCTTGTCCCTTTGTCGTCAATGATTCCGGCTATTCTAGCGCCGGACCCGCCGAAAAGGTTGATTCTCCTCATGAGCCAAGCGCCTCTCGTCCTGGTGGACGGTTCTTCATACCTCTACCGCGCCTTTCACGCGCTGCCGCCGCTGACCACGTCCAAAGGTCTGCCGACCGGCGCGGTCAAGGGCGTGCTGAACATGCTCAAGAGCCTGCGCAAGCAATACCCTGACAGCTTGTTCGCGGTGGTCTTCGACGCCAAGGGCGGGACCTTCCGCGACGCCATGTTCGCCGAATACAAGGCCAACCGCCCAAGCATGCCGGATGACCTGCGCGTGCAGGTCGAGCCCCTGCACGCCAGCGTCAAGGCGCTGGGCTATCCACTGCTGTGCGTAGAAGGCGTCGAGGCCGATGACGTGATCGGCACCCTGGCCCGCAGCAGTGCGGCAGCCGGCCGTCCGGTGATCATTTCGACCGGCGACAAGGACATGGCCCAATTGGTGGACGGGCACATTACCCTGGTCAACACCATGACCGGTAGCGTGCTGGATATTGCTGGCGTGCACGAGAAATTCGGCGTCGGCCCGGAACATATCATCGACTTCCTGGCGCTGATGGGCGACAAGGTCGACAACATTCCTGGCGTGCCAGGCGTCGGCGAGAAGACCGCCGTGGGCCTGCTGACCGGGATCGGCGGTGGCCTGCGCGAGGTCTACGACAACCTCGACAAGGTCCCTGCCCTGCCGATTCGCGGCGCCAAGGGCCTGCCGGCCAAGCTGGAGGAGCATCGCGACGCGGCGTTCCTGTCGTACGAACTGGCGACCATCAAGGTCGACGTGCCGCTGGATATCGAAGTCGATGCGCTGGTGTGTGGCGAACCGGACCGGGAAGCCTTGCTGGCGCTATACACCGAGATGGAGTTCAAAAGCTGGATCGCCGAAGTTCAGCGCGATGCAGTCAAGGTTGGCGAAGTGATTACGCCAGTTGAAGAACCGCAGGCCAAGGTCGAGCCGCAATACGAAACCATCCTCGACCAGGCGCGTTTCGACCTGTGGTTGGAGAAACTGCGCCAGGCATCGCTGTTTGCCTTCGACACGGAAACCACCAGCCTCGATGCCCAGCAGGCCAAGTTGGTCGGCCTGTCGTTCGCGGTGGAACCGCACGTGGCCGCGTATGTGCCGCTGGCCCATGACTACGAAGGCGCCCCGGTCCAACTGGATCGCGACGCTGTACTGCTGGCGCTCAAGCCGCTGCTGGAAGACCCGACCAAGGGCAAGATCGGCCAGAACGCCAAGTACGACATCAATATCCTGGCCAACTGCGCGATTGGTGGCGACCAGGCGCACGGCATCGACATGCGCGGTGTGGCTTACGACACCATGCTCGAATCCTACGTGCTCAACTCCACCGCTACCCGGCACGACATGGATAGCCTGGCGCAGAAGTATCTGGACCACACCACCATTGCCTTCGAAGACATCGCCGGCAAAGGCGCCAAGCAGCTGACCTTCAACCAGATTCACCTGGACAAGGCCGGGCCTTACGCCGCCGAAGATGCCGACATCACCTTGCGCCTGCACCAAGCGTTGCAGGCACGCCTGGCCAAGACGCCCAGCGTGCAGCCGGTATTGATGGACATCGAAATGCCGCTGGTGCCGGTCTTGGCCAAGATCGAGCGCCAAGGCGCGCTGGTCGATGCCAACTTGCTGGCGATCCAGAGTGGCGAGCTGGGCGTGAAGATGGCTGAGCTGGAGCGCGAAGCCTTTGCCTTGGCCGGTGAAGAGTTCAACCTGGGCTCGCCCAAGCAGCTTGGCGTGATCCTGTATGACAAGCTGGGCATGCCGGTGCTGAGCAAGACCACCAAGGGCCAGGCTTCGACCGCCGAAGCGGTGCTGGCCGAGCTGGCCGAGCAGGATTACCCGCTGCCCAAGGTGCTGATGCAGTACCGCAGCCTGAGCAAGCTGAAGAACACCTACACCGACAAGCTGCCGCACCAGATCAACCCGCGCACTGGGCGCATCCACACCTCCTATCAGCAGGCGGTGGCGGCCACGGGGCGTTTGTCGTCGAACGACCCGAACTTGCAGAACATCCCGATTCGGACTGCCGAAGGACGGCGTATTCGCCAGGCGTTCGTGGCCAGCCCCGGCTACAAGCTGTTGGCTGCCGACTATTCGCAGATCGAGCTGCGCATTATGGCCCACCTGGCCAAGGACGAAGGCCTGTTGCATGCCTTCCGCAATGACCTCGATGTGCACCGGGCGACGGCTGCAGAAGTGTTTGGCGTGGATCTAGCGGCTGTTACCACCGACCAGCGTCGCAGCGCCAAGGCGATCAACTTCGGCCTGATCTATGGCATGAGCGCCTTCGGCCTGGCCAAGCAGATTGGCGTCGATCGCAAACAGTCGCAGGACTACATCGACCGTTACTTCGCCCGCTACCCTGGGGTGCTGGCCTACATGGAGCGCACTCGCGCCCAGGCCGCCGAACAGGGCTTCGTCGAAACCCTGTTCGGCCGTCGCTTGTACCTGCCGGACATCAACGCGAAAAACCCGGCGCTGCGCAAAGGTGCCGAGCGCACGGCGATCAACGCGCCGATGCAGGGCACGGCAGCAGACATCATCAAGCGCGCCATGGTCGCGGTGGATGGCTGGTTGAGTGGCAGCGGCCTGGATGCTCGAGTGATCCTGCAGGTGCACGATGAATTGGTGCTGGAAGTGCGCGAAGACCTGGTCGAGCAGGTGAAGGAGCAAATTCGCCCGTACATGAGCAATGCCGCGCAGCTCGACGTGCCGTTGCTGGTCGAAGTAGGTGTTGGCTCGAATTGGGACGAAGCTCACTAAACGGCGTAGGAAAGATGTGTAGGATCTGCGCTGTAGTGTCGCGGATCCGACGCTGGCCTGGTGCCATTAGAACGGGAGTTTCATGAAACTATCGCAAATAGTTTCCAGAGCTTCGGAACTAAACCGGTGAAGCGGAACTCAGAGTAACTGAATGGCTGGTGAAGCCTTTCGATGCTCCTATGTTGTGTTAAGTGTTGGCAGATACCTGGACCCCGCCCTAGCGGTCCAGACTTGAACCCCAGACTTCCCCCTCCCCATATGAAGTCCGGGGTTTTTTTTGCCTGCGATTCAGGATTTCACAGCGTGGGGGCCGCTTCGCAGCCCCAAAAATCTAAATCACTCCGCCGGCTTGTCTTCCAGCTCCATCCACCCCGCCAATACAGCATAGGCCTCTTCCAGCCCCTGGCGCTTGGGTGCCGAGAACAACTGGATGGTCGCCGCGTCGCCCCAGCCCTTGCGAATCTCTGCTTGCACCTTGAGCAGCGTGTTCTTCGCCGCACCAAAGGTCAGCTTGTCGGCCTTGGTCAGCAGAATGTGCATGGGCATGCCGCTGGCCTTGGCCCAGTCGAGCATCATCTTGTCGAAGTCGGTCATTGGATGGCGCACGTCCATCATCAGGATGATCCCTTTCAGACACTCACGTCCGCCCAGGTAGGCTTCAAGGTGACGCTGCCAGTGCTGCTTGAGCGGAATCGGTACTTTTGCATAACCGTAGCCCGGCAAGTCGACCAATCGCCGTTCATCGTCCAGACTGAAGAAATTCAACAGCTGGGTGCGCCCTGGGGTTTTCGAGGTACGCGCCAGGCTGGCATGGGTCAGGGTGTTGAGGGCGCTGGATTTACCGGCGTTGGAACGGCCGGCGAAAGCCACCTCGTAACCCTGGTCTTCCGGGCATTGTTCGACCTTGGCAGCGCTAAGGGCGAATGTGGCTTTCTGGCAGAGGCCGAGGATGGGGTTCTTGACTTGCATGGGATATCCGATGTGGGTGTTGCCTAATCCAGGCAGTGTCGTTTCCGTTTGGAGGACGGAAGTATATAATGCCCCAGTTTTTGTGTGTGCATTCTCCCAGCGAAGGAGAGCGCACATGGGGTGTCGAACATTAGCTCGCGCAATAGAACGCAGCGCGGCCCCCAACCCTGAAAGGTCGTTCCGCAAGGCGAAATGGCTATTGGCTGTCGGTATGTTCCTACCGTTTTTCAGCGCACAGGCTACACAGGATCCCGAGGCGTTGTACAACCGCAGCTGCGCTGCCTGTCACGCCGGACAACTGCCTCAGGCACCCAAGAAGGGTGACTCGGCAGCTTGGGAGCCAAGGCTGGCGCAGGGTATGGAGGTACTGGTAGCGAATGTTACTCGGGGTTTCAAGGCTATGCCGCCGCGTGGATTGTGCATGGACTGCAGTGCCGAGGACTACCGTTTGGTCATCCTCTGGATGACCGGTAGTCCCGATACATAACATTTCACCCTTAGCCGTGTTGGATTAGCTGATGAACAAACTATTCGTGAGTCTGCTGTTGACCATGGGGGTTGCAGGTGCGGCCAATGCTGCGGACCCTATCAAAGGCGATGCCGCCGCCGGTCAGGCGAAAACTGCCGTCTGTGGTGCCTGCCACAACCCTGACGGCAACAGCCTGGCGCCGAACTTCCCCAAACTCGCCGGCCAAGGCCAGCGATACCTTGAGAAGCAACTGCACGACATCAAGTCTGGCAAGCGTACGGTGCTGGAGATGACCGGCATGCTCGAGCCCTTCAACGAGCAGGATCTTGCCGACATCGCCGCTTATTTCGCCAGCCAGAAGGGCAGTGTCGGCGCTGCCGATCCGAAACTGGTCGAACGCGGTCGTGCGCTGTTCAATGGCGGCGATCTGGAAAAAGGCATGCCTGCCTGCACTGGCTGCCACTCGCCGAACGGCGCCGGCATCGCCTTGGCCGGCTTCCCCCACCTGAGCGGCCAGCATGCCCAGTACGTGACCAAGCAGCTCACAGATTTCCGTGAGGGCAACCGCACCAACGATGGCGACGCGATGACCATGCGTTCTATCGCCGGCAAGCTGAGCAACAAGGACATCGACGCCTTGGCCAGCTATATCCAGGGGCTGCACTGAGGCAATGTCCTTAGGGCTGCTTTGCAGTCCGTCGTGCAGCGCGGACCCTGTGGGAGCGGGTTCACCCGCGAAGGGCCGCAACGCGGCCCCGGCAACCTAAGTGTTTAACACTCAGTTAATGGTCGATGGCTAAAGATGAAAGGGCGGCCCACACCGCCCTTTTTTTTGTCCGTAGCCGTTACACTACAGAACTCGAGCCCTTCCCGACCTGTCACAGCACCGGTCGCGTCGAGGCGACCAATGACTGCTCAGGAGTAAAGCATGCGTAAACTGATTCTCAGCGCTGCGCTGGTCGCCGCCAGCGTATTCGGTATGACCGCCGTCCAGGCCGCCGAGCCTGCAACAGCGGGCAAGGAATATATCGAGCTGAGCAACCCTGTTCCGGTTTCCCAGCCAGGCAAGATCGAAGTCGTCGAGCTGTTCTGGTACGGCTGCCCACACTGCTATCACTTCGAACCGACCGTCAATCCGTGGGCTGAAAAACTGCCGGCGGACGTCAACTTCAAGCGCGTTCCAGCCATGTTCGGCGGCCCTTGGGACGCCCACGGCCAGATGTTCCTGACCCTTGAAGCCATGGGCGTCGAGCACAAGGTGCACGCCGCTGTCTTCAAAGCAATTCAGGAGCAGGGTAAAAAGTTGGTCAAGCCAGACGAAATGGCCGAGTTCCTCGCTACCCAGGGCGTAGACAAGGACAAGTTCCTCGCTACCTTCAACTCGTTCGCCATCAAAGGACAAGTGAACCAGGCTCGTGAACTGGCGAAGAAGTACGAAATCACCGGCGTACCGAGCATGGTGGTCAACGGTAAATACCGCTTCGATTTGGGTACTGCCGGCGGTCCGGAAGGCGTGCTGAACGTCGCCGACCAGCTGATCGCCAAGGAGCGCGCCGCTAAGTAAGCGGCGAACTCATGGCTCGCTTGCGCTCCACCCGGGGTGTTGGCCTGCACCAGCCGCAGGTCAACGAGCATCACCTGCAGGCCCCTGGCCTGCCTGAGGATGGTCGACTGCGGCTGCTCAGTTTCAATATCCAGGTGGGCATCAGCACCGAACGCTACCGGCACTACCTGACCCGCAGCTGGCAGCATCTGCTGCCGCACAACGGGCGTGCCGGCAACTTGCAGAAGATCGGTGCGCTGCTCAGCGACTTCGACCTGGTCGCCCTTCAGGAAGCCGATGGCGGCAGCCTGCGCTCGGGCTACGTCAACCAGGTCGAGCACCTGGCCCAGTTGGGGGCGTTCCCCTACTGGTATCAGCAGCTCAATCGCAACCTCGGGCGTTTCGCCCAACACAGCAACGGCGTACTCAGCCGCCTCAAGCCCCAGCACCTTGAAGACCATCCCCTGCCCGGCCCAGCCGGTCGAGGTGCGATCCTGGTGCAGTTCGGCGAGGGCAAGGACGCGCTGATCGTGGTGATGATGCACCTGGCGCTGGGTGCCAAGGCCCGCGCCCTGCAATTGAGCTACATCCGCGAGCTGATTGGCGGCTACCGTCATCAGGTGCTGATGGGGGACATGAACACCCATGCCAACGACTTGCTCGAACACTCGCCGCTGCGCGATCTGGGCCTGATTGCACCGCAAGTCGAGGCCACCTTCCCAAGTTGGCGCCCGCAGCGCTGCCTGGACCACATCCTGCTCAGCCCAAGCCTGACCTTGGAGCGGGTCGAGGTGCTGGCGCAGCCGATTTCCGATCACCTTCCCGTTGCCGTCGAGATTCGATTGCCTGACGCATTGACTGTGGATACGCTGCCGGTCTTGAGCTAATTGCCATCACCCCGCAGTGGACCCAGGCATGACCGAAGACGCCGAGCGCTGGAAAGAAAAATACTTAAAAAGCATCGAACAGCAGGAAAAACTCGAGCGCCGTTGGGATGCCCGTCTCGACTTGCTGCGTCGTGGCCTGGTGCGCAGTACCTTGGCCGCCGAGGGCAGCGACAAGGCGGTGGACCAGTGCATGAAGGAAATGCGCGAGGTCATCCGCAGCGACAACATGGACGCGGGGCTTGCCAACCTGATTCCGCGTCTGGAAAAGGCGGTACTCGACTCCGAGCAGCGTCGCGAAACCCGCATGAACCAGGTGAGCGATGCGCTGACCGCGCTAGTCACTCAGCTCCAGGCCCTGCCGCTGTCCGGTGATGTCGCTCGGCCACTGAAAAAACTGGCGAAGAAACTCGATGGTGGTGTCAGCCAATCGCGCGAGTTGCCGCCCCTGCTTGGTGAGCTCAGTGGTTTGCAGGGCCGAGCCCTGACCCTGCTGCAGAGCCCGGAAGAAGAGGCCCGCCCCGGCTTTTTGCAGCGGCTTTTCGGTAAAGCTGAACAAGAGTCTCGGCCGGAACACGCAGAATCGCCGCAGCCTGCACCGGTTCCAACGCCAGCTTTGGCAGAGCCTGCTGTCGAGAGCGAATCTGCTCTGCAGCCCGTCAAAGACGAAGTGCTTCAGCCCTCGGCACCTGCAATCATGGCGGCTGCGCCAGAGCCAGTGGAACCGATTGCAGCCAAACCACTGATCACTGAGGAGCAAACAGAGGCGCCTGCGGCAGAAGTGGCGCAGGCGTTGCTGCTGGAGCCCTCGCAGCCGGCGCTGATTGATGCGCCTGAGGCTGAGCCCGCTCCAGTCATTGCCAGTCAGGAGCCAAACGAGCCAGAGCAAGCGATACTTGCTCAAGCAGAGCCTGACGAACTTAGCGCGATAGAGCCAGAGCCAGAGGCGGCGCCGGAGCAGGTCGAACTGCTCGACGGTGAGGATGGCCCTTATGCCCTGCTTAACGCCGTCGAGCCACCCTACAGCCAAGTCGCTGCGCATATCGAGCAAACCTTGATCGGCTTGCTCGATGACCTGAGCCTGCCCGAGCGGCACAAGGCCCAGGCGCTGGAAATGCGCGAGCGCGTGGCGCGAGGGCTGAACTGGTACGAACTGATCCCGGTGCTGGATGATCTGGCGGTACTCATGCTGGCCATCACCGACAGCGGCCAGCATGAGTTCGAGGCCTACTTGCAGCAGCTCAACGAGCGCCTCGAAACCTTCCAGAGCCATCTGCACGAAGCCAGCGCCGGGCATGCCGACAACAGTACTGCGGCGCGTGAGCTGGACAGCCAATTGCGCGAACAGGTCGATGGTCTGCAAAGCAGCGTCCAGGGCGCCGCTGACCTCGATAGCCTCAAGCACATTCTGGACAATCGCCTCGAAGGCCTGCTGGTGACCATCGACGATCACCAGCACGAGCGTGACCGCCGCGAGCAGGAACTGGCCGGACGCCTGCATGGCTTGGCCGAGCGGGTGGCGAACATGGAACAGGAAGCCCTGGGGTATCGCGAGCACCTTGAGGAGCAACGCCAGAAAGCCCTGATCGATCCCCTAACCGGGCTGCCCAACCGCGCCGCGTGGTCAGAACAGGTCGAGCGCGAAGTGCAGGATTGGCAGGAAAACGGCGGCCACTTGCTGATGGCGATCCTTGACCTTGACCACTTCAAACGCATCAACGACGGCTATGGCCACCTGGCCGGCGACAAGGTGTTGAAGATCGTCGCCGACCAGTTACGCAAGCGCCTGCGTGGCCGCGACTTCATCGCACGCTTTGGCGGTGAAGAGTTTGTCCTGCTATTGCCGCAAACGTCACCGGCTGCTGGCGCCCAAGTGGCTGAATCCCTGCGCGCCGCCATCGAAGCATGCCCTTTCCATTTCAAGGGCGAGCGGGTGGTGATTACCGCCTCCATTGGCATCAGCGCATTCCGCACCGGCGAGCGTGGCGATCAGGTGCTCAAGCGTGCCGACGAAGCCTTGTATAGAGCCAAGGATCTGGGACGCAATCGGGTGGAACTGGCCTAACTATCTACCGCATTCCTGATGCCACGGTTGCTCATGATGATTTCGCCGAAATGCAGAGACCTTCGGCATTTCGAGGCTTGAGTAACTCTAATCAGGAGCGACGCGATGAAGATGATGAAATGGGTACTACTGCTGGTCATGAGTATCGCCTATCAGACGAGTGCCATGGCCAAGGACACCTACTGGACTGCGCATGTTGGCAAAGATGGGACGGTCTTGCGGCAGTGGCCGAAATGGATCGAAAATGTAGAGCTGTCAGCGAACGCTAACTATTTCAGTCAGTACAAGCTGATATTCAACAACCGCATCGTGCATCAAGACCCAGGCTTTTGCACGGTTTCGCCCATTGATGGCAGCACCGAGGATCGTCTGTTGCATGGGCAGGCCAAAGTCATTGGTAAGCCGAAAGCTGAAGGCGTCACGGTGCTGACCCAGTTGGTCGATGTTAAAGGCGCAAGTGGTGACAATTCGTTGGAATTCCTGGTGATGTGTATGCGCTAAGGCGTTGTTTCCTACAAGCGCCTGAGAGAGAGCACGTTATACTGTAGCGACTTGTCACTTCTTCATGATGTGCTCTCTTTCGATGAAAACTGTAATTTCAGCATTTCTCCTTGTAATGCTTGCTGGCTGTGCCAGCGGCCTGCGCATCGACCGCAGCCATGTCTCGGCGAACCAGGACGAGCGCATCCAGTTCGTCGTCCTGCATTACACCAATGCCTCACTCGAACGCTCGTTGGCCTTGTTGACCCACGGCGAGGTCAGCAGCCACTACCTGATCGGCGATGGTCCGGCCACGGTTTATCAGTTGGTTGACGAGAGCAAACGTGCCTGGCATGCCGGCGATAGCCAATGGGACGGTCGCACCTGGCTCAATTCCAGCTCCATCGGCATCGAGATCGTCAACCCGGGGTTCACCGACACACCCAATGGTCGGGTCTGGCACCCCTACAGCGAAGCGCAGATCCAGGCGCTCATCGCGTTGCTCCAGGATATCGTCAAGCGTAACCACATCCAGCCGCGCTACATCATCGGGCACAGCGACATCGCGCCCTTGCGCAAGCTCGATCCTGGGCCGCTGTTCCCATGGAAACGCTTGGCAGATGCAGGCTTGGGCATTTGGCCTGAAGCCAATGCAGTCGCGCGGCAGCGGGCGTACTTCGAGGTCAATCCGCCATCGATTACCTGGTATCAGCAACAATTGCTGCGCTTTGGTTACTCCATCGAACAGACCGGCGAACTGGATGTAGCGACTCGGCATGTGCTGGCGGCCTTCCAGATGCGCTTCCGCCCGCAGCGGTTCGATGGCATGCCGGATGCGCAAACTGCGGCGATGTTGCAGGTGCTCAACCAAAAGCGTTGAACCCCGCGCGCCCAACGGCCGTGCCGACTGACCATTCCGTTGCTATACCTCTTGGTAATCAACTGGATATATCCGATGTCAGCCTTCCTCGTTGGGTTGCGCCAAATTCTCCACCGCCCCTGGCTGCTGGCAGCGCTCGCTGCCCTGGCTAGCGCCGTGCTGTTGCTGGCCGGCAGCGTGGGTGTGGCGCTGCAGCAGATGAAGGAAAGCGAGAGCGCGCAGATGAACGCCCAGGGCGAGCGTTTTCTGGAGCGTCTAGAGCAAGTCTTCGGTCAGTTGCGTCAAGGTGTCGATCAATTGCACTCCCTGCCTTTGCGTGGGTGCGATTCGACAACCTTGGCGGCACTACAGCAAGTCGGCCTGAGTTCGCGGTTCATTTACGAAGCGGCCTACGTGCAGGGTAATGTCGCCTGCTCTAGCCGTGGAGGGGTGAGTAACATCGAGCCTTTTCGACCGCCGGATATTCGCGGTCCGACCTACAGCTACTGGCTCAATACCACTGCCGAGCCCGACGAGAACCTCGCTGCGCTCATGCTTGGGCGCGGTAATTTTTTGGTTTCTACTTCGCGTGGTCACCTCACCGATGTGGTTGACCTGCCGCCCGGCGGTAGCCTGCTGGTGGTATTGGATCATGGACGCCGCGCTATTCCGGTGCTGGGCCCGGCGCAACCCTGGCCGCCAGTCGCCGATTGGCCGCCGCCCTCGGACAAGGCTTTGTCTGAGTTCAGTGACCGGCTGATCTACCGCATGCCGACCAAGTCACCCGATTACCAGTTAGTGCTGATTGCCCCTCGCGCCAGTTTGCCTCTGAAGATGAACGGCGTGCTCTGGCTATTGTTCCCTGGCAGCGTACTGGTGGCGTGCTGTATTGGCTGGCTGGTGCTGCAGTTGATCCTGCAACGCCGCTCGATGAGCTCCGAGCTGCAGAATGCGCTGCGCAAAGGCGAGCTGCAGGTGCTCTACCAGCCAATCTTCGAGCTGGACAGTCGGCGCTGTGTCGGCGCTGAGGCCCTGGTGCGCTGGCGCAGGCCCGATGGCACTCTGACCAGCCCGGATCTGTTCATCCCGCTGGCGGAGAATACCGGGCAGATCCGCCAGATCACCGACTTCGTCCTGCAGCGGGTATTGGAGCAACTGGGGCAGTTACTGCGGGCCAACCGCAACTTATATATCTCGGTGAACCTGGCTGCCTGCGATGTGATGGTGCCGCGCATTGGTGGGGTGGCAGCGCGGCTGTTGGCTCACCACCGGGTGCCCGCCAGTCAGATCGCTTTCGAGGTGACCGAGCGGGGCCTGATCGATGTGGTGGTGGCGCGGGACAATTTGCAGGCCTTGCGCGCCGTTGGGCATCAGGTACTGATTGACGATTTTGGCACTGGCTACTGCAGCCTTGCCTACCTGCAGACCTTGCCGGTGGATTGTTTGAAGATCGACAAGGCCTTTATCGATGCGCTGGGCCATGATGCGGCGAGCAGCGGCGTGGCGCCGCATATCATCCGCATGGCCCATGACCTGCATTTGCGGGTGATCGCCGAAGGTATCGAATGTGAGGACCAGGCGGTACTGCTCAACAGTGAAGGGGTCAATTATGGGCAGGGGTGGTTGTTTGCCCATCCGCTCAATGCCCGGCAGTTTGCCGAGTTGATAACTCGCGGGCGACGGGTCAGTGCTCGGCGGATAGATGATGAGCCCTGATCTGTAGGTAGCCTTGTTCGCAGACTGCACCGGCCTCTTCGCGGGGCAAGCCCGCTCCCACGCTTTCTTCGGTGTCCGGAATAACGTGGGAGCGGGCTTGCCCCGCGAAGACAGTGCTGATTGATAACTGCGAAATTCAAACCGGTAACGCCATATAGAACTGCGTCCCCTGCCCTGGCCGCGAAAACACTCCCATGCGGCCACCATGCAGCTGGACGATCTCTTTGCACAGCGCCAGGCCCAGCCCCGCGCCACCTTTCTTGCGTCCCACCTGAACGAATGGCTCGAAGATCCGACCTTGCTGGCCATAGGCAATACCCTCGCCATTATCCTCGACACTGACAATCACCCGCTCGCCATGTCGCCGCGCATGCAAGCGGATGCGCCCCCCGCTGGGCGTATGGCGCACGGCGTTGTGCAACAGATTATCGAGCACCCGATCGAGCTGGGCGGCATCGGCCTGGATACGTGGCAGGGGCTGCTCGAGCTCGATCAGCAAGTCGATCTGCTTATCCGCTGCTTGCGGTGCGATACGCCCTTGGGCACGTTTGAGCAGATCGTCGACCGCACAGTGAGCCAGCTCCAGTTTTTGCAGCCCGCTCTGGTAGCGAGAGAAATTCAGCAGGTCGTTGATCAACTGGGTCAGACGCTGCATTTCTTCGCCGATGGTGTCGAGCAGGTCGTTCTCGCGGGCTTCAGGCGGGAACTTGACCCGTTCGCGCAGCAGGCCAAAGGCCATATGCATACCGGTGACCGGGGTGCGCAGCTCGTGCGAGGCACGCAAGACGAATTCACTGCGCACCCGCTCAAAAGCACGCTGTTCGGTGACATCGTGCAGCACCATCACTGCACCGAGGATTGGCCCCTGAGGGTGGCTGACCGGGGTCAGGCTGTAAGTCAGCAGGCGGGTTTCTTCCTCGATATCGATGCTCAAGTCATCGGGCGGGCGATCCAGGCTGCCGCCACGCAGGACCTGGCGCAGTTGCTGCTCCAGTTCTGGACGTTGCAACGCCTCGGCCAGACCCGTGCCGAGCCGGCTGCTGTCCCAGCCCAGCTGCCGTTGGGCAACTGGGTTGAGGTGTTCCAGGCGGCCTTGGCGATCGATGATCAGCAGGCCGTCATCGATACTGTCGAGTACCGCCTGCAAGCGTTGCTGGCCAGCCAGCACCTCATCGATGTTGGTGGCCTGATGCTTGCGCAAGGCATCGGCCATCATCCCGAAACGGCGGGTCAGCTGGTTGAGTTCAGTGGCCTGGGTAACCGGCAGGGTGACATCGAAATTCCCTTGGCCGACCTCATCGGCAGCCTTGGCCAAGGCTTCGATCGGCTGGCCGAAGCGGCGGGCGATATTGTGCGCGGTGACGAAGCCCAGGACCAGCACCGCCAAGCCCATCAGGCCCAGCAGGCCGCTGACCAGCAGGGCGCGGTCGCGGGTATGCTCCTCGCTGCGGGTGATGTGCTCCAAGGCCTGTTTGTGAGAGTCGATCAGGTCGACGCGCACCTGGCTGAAAGCTGCGCCCAATGGCTGATCGGTACCCATGCTGCGCGAGGGGGCCGGGCTATCGCGGTAGGCCTGCAAGAAGGTCTGGTAGTTACTGCTGGCCTTACTGAAACCGGTGCGCTCGCCACCCTGCTCCAACCCTTGGTTGAGCAAGCTCTGGAACTGCTCCTGCAAGGTCACCAGGCTATTGGGAGCGGTGTCCTCATCGAGGATCAGGGTCAACTGCTCACCCAGGTTTTGCCTGAGCTTGAGCCCAACCTCGAGGGTGTGGGTGGTGTCGCGCACCAAGCGCTGCTGTACCGTGGCCATCTGCAATACGCTGACCAACCCCAGCAACAGCCCAAGCAAAGCCACCGTGACCAATGCCGATATGCTAAGGAAAAGCCGCGTGCGCAGCTTCATCGGCCACTTCATAGGTTGAATTGCTTGCGCTTGCGGTACAGCGTAGAGGCGTCGATGCCGAGTGTCTTCGCTGCTTGATCGAGGGTGTCACTGGAAGCCAGCACTGCACCGATGTGCGCCCGCTCCAGCTCATCCAGGCTCAACGCGGCGCCGATACGCGGGGCATTGTTGGTGGTGGGCTCGGCCATGCCCAGGTGGCTGATCTCGACTCGCTCCTGCGGGCAGATGATGCTGGCCCGCTCGACCACGTTGCGCAGCTCGCGGATGTTGCCCGGCCAGCGGTAGTTGAGCAGCGCCGCACGTGCTTCGTCACTGAACACCCGGGCCGGTCGCGAGTACTCCTTGACGAAACGGGCGAGAAAACGCTCGGCCAACGTCAGGATGTCATCGCTGCGTTCACGCAGTGGCGGCAGGTGCAGGGTGATGACGTTGAGGCGGTACAGCAGGTCTTCACGGAAGCGCCCATCACGGACCATGTCATCAAGGTTGAGGTTGGTCGCGGCGAGGATGCGTACATCTGCGCGGCGGGTGACCGGATCGCCGACCCGCTCGTATTCCTTGTCTTGAATGAAGCGCAGCAGTTTTGGCTGCAAAGTCAGCGGAAAATCGCCGATCTCATCGAGGAAAAGTGTGCCGCCGTCGGCTTGGCTGACTCGGCCCAAGGTGCTCTCGCTGGCACCGGTGAAGGCACCGCGGGTGTGACCGAACAGCTCGCTCTCCATCAATTCGGCGTTCAGCGACGGGCAGTTGATGGTCACGCAAGCCTTGCGTGCACGCTTGCTCCAGCCGTGAATGGCGCGGGCCAGCTCGCCTTTACCGGTGCCGGATTCGCCGAGGATGAGAATGTTGGCATCGGTGGTCGCCACCTGCCGCGCGGTTTCCAGCACCGCCATCATGGCTGGGCTGTGCGAGTCGAGGCCGTCTTTGGGTTTGCGCACTTCGCCTTCGAGCGCTTCGAGGCGAGCAGACAACTGGCGCACTTCGAGCTGCTTGGCGGTGGCCAGGCGCAGTTGGTCCGGGCTGCAAGGTTTGACCAGGTAATCGGCGGCGCCGGCCTGGATAGCATCGACCGCGGTGTCCACAGCCGAATGGGCGGTGACAATGACCACCCGCATCCACGGCGCCTGGATACGCATCTGGGCCAGTACATCGAGACCGTTGTCCTCGCCCAAGCGCAAATCGAGGAAGCACAAGTCGAACACCTGCCGCTGCAACAGCGCCTCAGCCTGCACGGCGCTGTTGGCCGTGGCTACGCTGTAGCCTTCATCTTCAAGGCAATAACGGAAGGTTCGCAGGATGGCGGACTCGTCGTCCACCAGCAGGATGCGGCCTTGGTTGTCCTGGGCAGATTCCATTTTCCTACGCTCCTTTAGGATTGATCTCAATTAGTGTCGGAAAGATCGGGCAAGTTGCATGGTCAATTCTGAAGGATTCTGTCCTTTGCATGCTAGCTACTGGCCGCTTCTTTATCTAACTAACTGAAAATATTGAGTTTTTAGGCGATAAATCAGCTGGCACGCGGGTTGCGAAGATCTTTAGCTTTGTCACAAAAGGAGGTGCAGTCATGCGCTTTTCCCCTCGTATGGCCGTTTTCGCGGCCAGTCTGCTGTCGGTTATCACGCCGGCCTTGGCCGATCCGATCCAGGACGCGCGTCTGCAAGGAGGGCTGCAAACCGCCCTGTCACTGAACCGCTTGCTCAATCCCTTTCGTATTGAAGTCGATGTAGAAGGCGCGCGCGCCCGCTTGACGGGCGAGGTCGAGAGCGAGGTGGAGCGCCAATTGGCTGAACACCTGGCGCTGGCCACCCGCGGTATCGAGCAGGTCGATAACCAATTGCAGGTCAATGCCGAGCTGGTCGAGCGCCCCTTGGAGCTGCGTGCCTACGCGCAGCGGCTTGAGGATGCCACGCTTGCGGCTGTTGTGCGCTCGCGCCTGGCATGGAGCCGGGTCACGCAAAAGGCCCCGATCGAGGTGGAAAGTCGCGAGGGTGTAGTGACTTTGCGCGGACGGGTCGACAGCGTCGAAGCCAAGGAGCTTGCCGGTGTCCTGGCGCGGACCACTGATGGTATTCATTTGGTCAACAACCTGGTGAGCCTGGATACCGCCGCCATGGCCAAGGCTCGTGAGACGCCTGTGGGCGCGCCAACGGGGCCGCAGCCCAGCGATAGCTGGATCCTCGACAAGATCCAAAGCAGCTACCGCTTCAGCCGCAATCTGGATGGGCTGAACATCAAGGTTGCCAGCGAGCAAGGAATGGTCCGGCTATCGGGCGAGGTGGTCAGCAGCGAGCAGAAAACCATCGCCGTGGAGATCGCCCGGCAGATCATCGGTGTACGTGGCGTAGATGCTGACCTGTTGAAGATCGCGACCAAGGTGGAGGGCTGAAGTCGTGCAAATCGCACGACGGCAAAAGGGTCATCGTGCAGGATACGTCCTTGCAGACCCCCTCTCATCTTACTAAGTAATTGATTTATAAGGATATTTATTAATTTGTAAGGCTGGCATGCAGGCTGCAATTACCTGTTCAGAGTTTGAATAAGAACACAGCAGGAGGAGCCGGCATGAACCGCCAATCCGTCAACCGCTTACAGTCCACCGCTTTGCCGCTGCGCCAGTTCCTGTTCCTCGGTCTGGCACTGCTGGTGACCCTGGCCGCCGGCCAGTTCTATTACAGCTGGCAGACCGCCCGGCTCGCCGAGCAAGTAGCGGCGCACACGGCATTGTTGACGCAGATTCAGGCGACCCGTGCCAACACCTTGGTGAGGGCAGCTGACCCGCTGCCGACCGCCAAGGCGAGCTCTCCGGCCACTCTGGAAAACGTAGTACCGCAGGACCGCTGGGTGTTCTAAGCGACCTGCTGGATCGATTTCAAAAAAGAAAGGAGAACCACCATGCTTAGTTGGGCTATCACTTTCCTGATTATCGCCATTGTCGCTGCCGTGCTGGGCTTCGGTGGTATCGCCGGTGCTGCCACGGGGATTGCGAAGATCCTGTTCATCGTCTTCCTGGTGCTGTTCGTGGCTTCCTTCTTCTTCGGACGTGGCAGGGGCTAGACCATGAGCCGGATGCTTTGCAAAGCCCTGGCTACCGCCCTGCTTCTGGGCGGTAGCGCGGCGGCGATGGCGGCCAATGACGGCCAGGTTCGTGTCAGCCAGTTGCTTGGCACGGACCCCGAATACCGTGAGACCTGGCAGGACACCCTCAAAGACGAGGAGCGTTTGCCCGAGTGGGTCATCAACCTCAGCGGCAGTTCGCAAGAACAGATGTCGGCAGTGACTGAGGATGGCGACAAGTACTTGGTCGGGCCTCTGTGTGAATCGGACGACAACTGCACCTATAAACGCCTGATCGTGGCGTTCAGCTGGGACAAGGACGATGCCTACGGGATGCTGGTAGAGGTGCCAGAAGGATTGCCGACCGACAAGTCGCCCACCCGCCATGCGCAGTACCGTTGGCTGGGCAAGCCGGATGACGGCATGAAGGCGATGCTGCAAGAGCAGCTCAAGCGTGATCCGAAGTGGTACTAGGGTCTGTATGAAAAGTCTTGAGACGCCGGTCAGGCAAGGGGAAAACAGCCGAGGAACGGTCGGAGTCGCGCTCGACTTTACTGGAGTAAATGAGCATTCCGAGGCTGTTTTCAACGCAGCATGACCAAGTATCAAGGTTTTTCGTACAGAGCCTAGGCGTCAGCGTACGCATAAGGTTCACGTCAATGTAACGCTATAGAAGCTGAACCTTTCTAAGGTTCTGGCTTCTATGATGCGCAGCCCCGAGGAGGGGCGGCACATGACCAAGGGGCCGGGCTGTTCTGATTGTTCCAGGATCGGAGTGGCCTAGGGGTACAGGGAGTACCTCCGAGCACGGGCCGGGTCAGGCAAGGTGGCATCGGAAGTATCAGGTTGCTCGGGGCTGCCAAGCACCGAAGCCGACCTGACTTCCGAAGCACCTATATATAGAAGGCTTTGTGTAGCTTGTAGGAATTTGCCTTCAAGACACATTTTGTCTCGACCGTACATCGAATTATTTTAGGGTCTGGCACTACCCGCCCGATGTACCATTTAGACCATTCGGATTGTCGAACAAGGCATCCGATCCCTCCTTTTAGTGCCGCCAAATCGGCCGAAAAATGGCGCTTTGGTCTTGTTCGGAAATCCGAACGGCGTATATCCAGCCCCTTCGGGTGCGACTTTTTGTCCCTTGATCTCATGCCGAATCGGTATAGGGTAGTCGTTTCCGGCATTAGACTGCCTCCCTCTCCATCGCAATAGTTGCGGCCTTTTTCGCTAGCCAGAGCGCCGACACGCTCGCTTGCGCTGACCTTCGATGGAGCCGTCGTACGGATTAAATTCGCTGCCCAGCATGCTTCTAAAGGCTCTGGAACGCGCGTTTCCGCTCGACGACCATGACCACTAGAAGAAAAGGTAACGACATGAAGAAGGCAAAACTAAGCCTCGCCTGGCAGATCCTCATCGGACTCGTCCTGGGCGTTGCAATCGGCGCGCTGCTGAACCATTTCAGTGCAGAAAAGGCATGGTGGATCAGTAATGTTCTGCAGCCAGCCGGTGACATCTTCATTCGCCTGATCAAGATGATCGTCGTCCCGATCGTGATTTCGTCGCTGATCGTGGGCATCGCCGGGGTTGGCGACGCGAAGAAACTGGGCAGCATTGGCCTGAAGACCATCATCTACTTCGAGGTGGTGACCACCATCGCCATCGTCGTCGGCCTGGGCCTGGCCAACCTGTTCCACCCAGGTGTCGGTATCGACATGAGCACCCTGGGTACTGTGGACATCTCCAAGTACCAGGCCACTGCGGCCGAGGTGCAGCATGAGCACGCGTTCATCGAGACCCTGCTCAACCTGATCCCATCGAACATCTTCGCAGCCGTGGCGCGTGGCGAGATGCTGCCGATCATCTTCTTCTCGGTACTGTTCGGCCTGGGCCTGTCGAGCCTGCAGGCAGACCTGCGCGAGCCGCTGGTACGCACCTTCCAGGGCGTATCGGAAACCATGTTCAAGGTCACCCACATGATCATGAACTACGCGCCGATCGGTGTATTCGCCCTGATCGCGGTGACTGTCGCCAACTTCGGCTTCTCGTCCCTGCTGCCGCTGGCCAAGCTGGTGGTGCTGGTGTACTTCGCTATCGCCTTCTTCGCCTTCATGGTGCTGGGCCTGGTGGCGCGGATGTTCGGCTTCTCGATCATCAAGATCATGCGCATCATGAAAGACGAGATGATCCTCGCCTACTCCACCTCCAGCTCCGAGACCGTGCTGCCACGGGTGATCGAGAAGATGGAGAAGTACGGTGCGCCGAAGTCGATCTGCAGCTTCGTGGTGCCTACCGGTTACTCGTTCAACCTCGACGGTTCGACCCTGTACCAGAGCATCGCGGCGATCTTCATTGCCCAGCTGTACGGCATCGACTTGTCCTGGAGCCAACAGCTGTTGCTGGTCCTGACCCTGATGGTCACCTCCAAGGGTATCGCGGGTGTGCCGGGCGTTTCCTTCGTGGTGCTGCTGGCGACCCTGGGCAGTGTTGGTATCCCGCTGGAAGGCCTGGCGTTCATCGCCGGTGTCGACCGCATCATGGACATGGCGCGGACTGCCCTGAACGTGATCGGCAACGCCTTGGCTGCCCTGGTTATCGCACGTTGGGAAGGCATGTACGACGCGGTCAAAGGCGAGCAGTACTACAACTCGCTGCCGCACATGGCCGGTACCAAAGCCGCCGCTTCCGTTGCGGGCGAGACTGCCAAGCAGTAAGCCTTCAGCGTTGAACAAAAAGCCCCGACTTGTCGGGGCTTTTTGTTGTCTTGAGATCGGCAGGTGGTACGAACGTCGTGTGGGAG
>NZ_JBCPSP010000062.1:0-20895 GCF_051129895.1 Pseudomonas sp. Je.1.5.c | reverse complement strand
GGCTTGCCCCGCGATAGCGATCGAGTATTCGCAATCGCTATCGCGGGGCAAGCCCGCTCCCACGTATCCCCTAGTGATGCCTCCGCTGTCGGATCGAGCGCCAACTCGTCGACACGGATTGATACCAATCAGCCCGTATCGATTTCCCTGAGTTACAATGCGCGCCACCGTGATTCTGCCAACAGGTGCGCCATGCAGCCCTACGCTATTGCCCCCTCCATTCTTTCCGCCGATTTCGCCCGTCTGGGTGAGGACGTCGACAAGGTGCTGGCCGCCGGGGCCGACATCGTTCACTTCGATGTCATGGACAACCATTACGTCCCCAACCTGACCATCGGCCCGATGGTCTGCAGCGCCTTGCGCAAGTACGGCGTGACCGCGCCAATCGACGTGCACCTGATGGTCAGCCCAGTCGACCGGATCATCGGCGACTTCATCGAAGCCGGCGCGACCTACATCACCTTCCACCCAGAGGCCACCACGCACATCGACCGCTCGCTGCAGTTGATCCGCGATGGCGGTTGCAAGGCTGGCCTGGTGTTCAACCCGGCCACTGGCCTGGATGCCCTGAAGTACGTGATGGACAAGATCGACATGGTCCTGCTGATGAGTGTCAACCCAGGCTTCGGCGGCCAGAAGTTCATCCCTGGCACCCTCGACAAACTGCGTGAAGCGCGTGCGCTGATCGACGCCAGTGGCCGCGATATCCGCCTGGAGATCGATGGCGGCGTCAACGTCAACAACATCCGAGAGATCACCGCCGCTGGCGCTGATACCTTCGTTGCCGGCTCGGCGATCTTCAATGCCCCGGACTACCAGGAAGTGATCGCCAAGATGCGCGCCGAAATGGCCTTGGCCCGCCCATGAGTGGCTTCGAGCAGCTGTTCCCGGGGACGCTGCCCAGGCTGGTGATGTTCGATCTGGATGGCACGTTGATCGATTCAGTCCCCGACCTGGCCGCAGCCGTCGACCGCATGCTGCTCGAACTGGGTCGCCCGCCCGCTGGCCTTGAGGCGGTACGCCACTGGGTCGGCAATGGTGCTCAGGTTCTGGTCCGCCGTGCCCTGGCCGGCGGTCTTGAACATGAACAGGTAGACGATCAGCTGGCTGAACAGGGCCTGGTCTTGTTCATGGAGGCTTACGCCCAAAGCCATGAACTGACCGTGGTTTATCCTGGTGTGCGCGACACCCTGCGCTGGCTGCGCAAGCAGGGGGTGGAGATGGCGCTGATCACCAACAAGCCGGAGCGCTTCGTCGCGCCGTTGCTCGATCAGATGAAGATCGGCCGCTATTTTCGCTGGATCATCGGTGGCGACACCCTGCCACAGAAAAAGCCTGATCCGGCCGCCTTGCTGTTCGTGATGAAAATGGCCGGGGTCGAGCCTGGGCAAGCGCTGTTCGTCGGTGACTCGCGCAGCGATGTCCTGGCGGCCAAGGCTGCCGGGGTGAAATGTGTCGGGCTGAGCTACGGCTACAACCATGGCCGACCGATCCATGAAGAAACCCCGAGCCTGGTGATCGATGATCTGCGTGCCCTGTTGCCTGGTTGCGTAGTCACCGACACTGGGATAACGTTGGCGGACCTTCAAGCCTCACAAGACAGAGAGTCCACCGTGGCGGTTACTGGCAAATTCTGGATGAAAGTCATCAAGGCCCTGGCCCGTTGGCGTTGGCGCGCCTGACTTCTGCCCGCCGGCCCCTGCCGGCACGTCCGTTTGCCCGACCCCATTGCTGCTTGCTCCGAGGCTACTCATGACCCGCGAAGAATTCCTGCGCCTGGCTGCTGCCGGCTACAACCGCATTCCCCTGGCCTGCGAAACCCTGGCCGACTTCGACACCCCGCTGTCGATCTACCTGAAACTGGCTGACCAGGCCAACTCCTACCTGCTCGAGTCGGTTCAGGGCGGCGAGAAGTGGGGCCGTTATTCGATGATTGGCCTGCCATCGCGCACCGTGATGCGCGTGCATGGCTACCACGTGAGCATCCTGCAGGATGGCGAGCAGGTGGAAAGCCATGAGGTGGAAGACCCGCTGGCCTTCGTCGAAACCTTCAAGGACCGCTACAAAGTCGCTGACATCCCGGGCCTGCCACGCTTCAACGGCGGCCTGGTTGGCTACTTTGGCTATGACTGCGTGCGTTATGTGGAAAAGCGCCTGGGCGCCTGCCCCAACCCGGATCCGCTGGGTGTGCCAGACATTCTCCTGATGGTCTCGGATGCGGTGGTGGTGTTCGACAATTTGGCTGGCAAGATGCACGCCATCGTCTTGGTCGACCCCTCCGAAGAGCAGGCCTTCGAGCAAGGCCAAGCGCGCCTGCAAGGCCTCTTGGCCAAACTGCGTGAGCCGATCACTCCACGTCGCGGCCTGGACCTGAGCGGGCCAATGGCGGCCGAGCCTGCGTTCCGCTCAAGCTTTACCCAGGCTGACTACGAGCGTGCGGTCGACACCGTCAAGGAATACATCCTGGCCGGTGACTGCATGCAGGTAGTGCCGTCGCAGCGTATGTCGATCGACTTCAAGGCCGCGCCAATCGATCTGTACCGCGCGCTGCGCTGCTTCAACCCGACGCCTTACATGTACTTCTTCAACTTTGGCGACTTCCATGTGGTGGGCAGCTCGCCGGAGGTGCTGGTGCGGGTCGAAGATAACCTGGTCACGGTACGGCCGATCGCAGGGACCCGCCCGCGTGGTGCTACCGAAGAAGCGGACCGGGCGCTCGAGGAGGACCTGCTCAGTGATGATAAAGAGATCGCCGAACACCTGATGCTGATCGACCTGGGCCGCAACGATGTCGGTCGGGTGTCTTCGACAGGCAGCGTACGCCTGACCGAGAAGATGGTGATCGAGCGTTATTCCAACGTCATGCACATCGTTTCCAACGTGACCGGCCAGCTGCGTGAAGGCCTGACGGCGATGGATGCGCTGCGGGCCATTCTGCCGGCCGGAACTTTGTCGGGTGCGCCGAAGATTCGTGCGATGGAGATCATCGACGAGCTGGAGCCGGTCAAACGCGGCGTCTATGGTGGGGCGGTTGGCTACTTTGCCTGGAACGGCAACATGGACACCGCGATCGCTATCCGCACCGCGGTGATCAAGGATGGCGAGCTGCACGTGCAGGCCGGCGGCGGTATCGTGGCTGACTCGGTGCCGGCGCTGGAGTGGGAAGAGACCATCAACAAACGCCGCGCCATGTTCCGCGCGGTGGCCTTGGCCGAGCAAACCCCGCAAGGCTGATTATTTTGGGGCTGCACAGCAGCCCTTCGCGTCGGTTCGGCGCCGCCCTTCAGAGCGGCGCTATTCCTGTAGGAGCGGGCTTGCCCGCGAAGGGCTGCACAGCAGCCCCAACATCTCAAAAGTCCAGACTCACAGCCAGGCTCACCCCCTGCTGAGTCAACTCATCACTCTTGCGCCAGTTGTAGTTCCCACGCACATGCACCCCCGCTGTCAGCTCATGCGACAACCCTAAGCTGGCCCGCGTCAGATTGCTCTGCGGCGTATACCCGGTCAGGGTGAAGTCGTTCGCCGGCAGACTGGTCAAATGCATCGTCACATCTTGCTGGTCATCCTCGAACTCATGCTCGCGAGCGACTTCGGCAAACACGCGCGTCGAAGGCGCGAACTGGTAGCTGCCTTGCAACCCCGCCCCGAGCCGGCGCGATGTACGTTCCTGATCATCGAAGCCCAGCGCAGTCGAGCGACCACTGTTCTCGTCATAACCATCCACCTTGACCCGCGCATAGTCGGCGCTGATGAACGGCGCAAGCTGCCAGGCACTCGCCTCGGCTGCCAGGTTGTAGCCCAGGCGCCCGGTCACCGCCCAGGCTTCGCCATCGGTATCACCCTTTTCACTGCGATCATTCACCCCCAGGGCAAACGTGCGCTTGAGGTCGCGGTAGTCCAGATGCCCGGCGCTCAGCGCTGCATCCGCCCACCAACGATTGGCCCGGTACTGGGCGAACACCGAGGCGAGGTAGCTGTCGAGCTTGTAGTCCGAATCCTGTTCGCCGGCCTCCAGCTTCTGCCGATAGACCCCAGCGGCTAAGCCCAGGCGCCAAGCCTCGTCGAGCCGGTAGCTGCCACCCACGGTCAGGTTATAGCCACGGCCATCGCCACTGGCGCTGCTGCGCTGGTCATCGAAGTCCAGATCCTGAGCGCCGGTGGCAACGATCGCCTGCCACTGACCGACCGCTTGCCAGGGCGTCTGCCATTGATTACGCAACTCGTCTTGATGGGCACGCAGGCTGGCGTGGGCCATTTCGGGTAGCAGGGTCAGCTCCCACGGTGCAGAGATGATCGAATAGGCGTAGTCGGCAATCAGTTGCTGGCCGGCGATGGTCGGGTGTACGGCGTCGTTGAACAGCAGCTTGGTCGGATCCGGGCTGGCGCCGTTTTCGCCATAGACCGGGTTCTGGCAACTGCTGCCGCTATAGCAGCTGGCTACCAGGTTTTGATCTGTGGCCAAGCCAAATTGCGCTGGGTTGGCCAGCGCCTCGCTGAGCAGTACGGGGATGTTCAGCGGGATGATTTCGGCATCGATCTGGCTCAGCTGATTGACCAGTGCCTGATTGAATACGCCCGACAGCTGCGACAGTGGGCCTTGCTGGGGCGTGCCGCTGAAGTTTGGGGTTTGGCCTAGATCGGGCAACAGCCAGACCATGATGTAGCGAGCCCCTCCCTGTTGCAGGGCCTGGGCACTGGCGGCCAGGCGGGTGCCGGCTACGGCGGCCTCGGAGGGGCTGGTGACCAGCCCTTGGAGGAAGTCATTGCCGCCGCCGGTCAGGTAATACAAGGCATTTGGGTCGGCGCGCAGACCGTTGGCCAGATAGCCATCCCGTTCGCGCAGCACGAGCCCGGCACCCGGGTTGCCCGGCGGGATCACCGTTTTTGAGGTGTCTGTGATCGAGTCGAGGATCTGTTCAGTGGTGTAACCGCCCACCGCCCAGTTATTGCCATCGGGGCGAATGCCCAGCGAAGTCGAAGGGTTCAGGTCGTCGGGTGCGATCCCCAGCCTCCCGCCAAGGATCATCGGCGATACCGGTGCGTAGTTGCCGTTGGCATCGCGGTTGGTGAAGCGCATGCCGTTGGTGCCACCGGTGAGATCTGGGAACTGCCCGGCGTCACTGAGACTGTCGCCAAACACGATCAGCGTGGAGTAGGGCGAAGGCGCGGCGATTGCCTGGCTGCAGGCCAGGGCGAGCGAGCAGAGGGAGTACCGCAATAAGCGAGAAGTGCGCATGGTAGATGTCCTTTTCATTGTTTTTATCGACACAAGTGAATGACCTTAGCAAAACCAAGGGCATGCAGGGCTAGTCCATTCGTTTCCCCATATTTACCGGCATATTGCGCCCATCGCCCCGGTAAGCTACTGTGCCGGAACGTATGAACGAGACCTACCCCGTGTTGATCGTCAGCAAACTCTTGATGCGCGTTATCAAGGCTCACGCCCGTTGGCGTTGGCGCGCCTGACTTTATCTCCTGCCGGCCCGCCCGGCTCGCTCCTGTCTGCCTTCCTATTGCTTGATCCGGCGCCCTGTGCGCGATTGCCCGCGCCTGCGGGCGGCAGTGGAAGGCTCGAATCAAAAGTCAGTATTCAAGAGGTTTGCCCCAGATGTTACTGATGATCGACAACTATGACTCTTTCACCTACAACGTCGTTCAGTACCTCGGCGAGTTGGGTGCCGAGGTCAAGGTCATCCGCAATGACGAGATGACCATCGGCCAAATTGAAGCGCTCAAGCCTGAGCGCATCGTCGTCTCGCCAGGCCCATGCACCCCGAGCCAGGCCGGCGTGTCCATCGAAGCCATCCTGCACTTTGCCGGCAAGCTGCCGATCCTTGGCGTGTGCCTGGGCCATCAGTCGATTGGCCAGGCGTTCGGCGGCGATGTGGTGCGCGCTCGCCAAGTCATGCACGGCAAGACCAGCCCGGTGCATCACCGCGACCTGGGCGTGTTCGCTGGCCTTAACAATCCGCTGACCGTGACCCGCTATCACTCGCTGGTGGTCAAGCGTGAAACCCTGCCTGAGTGCCTGGAAGTCACCGCCTGGACTGCCCTTGAGGATGGTTCGGTGGATGAGATCATGGGCCTGCGCCACAAGACCTTGAACATCGAAGGGGTGCAGTTCCACCCCGAGTCGATTCTGACCGAGCAGGGCCACGAGCTGTTCGCCAACTTCCTCAAGCAGACCGGCGGCCGCCGCTAAGGATCGAACATGGATATCAAAAGCGCGCTGAGCCGCATCGTCGGTCATCTGGACCTTTCCACTGAGGAAATGAGCGACGTCATGCGCCAGATCATGACCGGCCAATGCAGCGAGGCGCAGATCGGTGCGTTCCTGATGGGCATGCGCATGAAGAGCGAGAGCATCGATGAGATCGTCGGTGCAGTGTCGGTAATGCGTGAGCTGGCCGAGAAGGTCGAGCTGCAAAGCCTCGATCAGGTGGTCGATATCGTCGGCACCGGTGGCGATGGCGCCAACATCTTCAACGTATCCACGGCTTCGTCGTTCGTGCTTGCCGCGGCCGGCTGCAAAGTGGCCAAGCACGGTAACCGCGCGGTTTCTGGCAAGAGCGGCAGCGCCGACCTGCTGGAAGCGGCCGGCATCTACCTGAACCTCACCCCGGTGCAGGTCGGCCGTTGCATCGACAGCCTGGGCATCGGCTTCATGTTTGCCCAGAGCCACCACAAGGCAATGAAGTATGCCGCAGGCCCGCGTCGCGAGCTGGGGCTGCGCACCCTGTTTAACATGCTCGGCCCGCTTACGAATCCGGCCGGTGTGAAACACCAGGTGGTCGGCGTGTTCACCCAGGCCCTGTGCCGACCGCTGGCCGAAGTGCTGCAGCGGATGGGCAGCAAGCATGTGCTGGTGGTGCACTCCAAGGATGGCCTGGACGAATTCAGCCTGGCGGCGCCGACCTTCGTTGCCGAACTGAAGAATGACCAGATCAGCGAATACTGGGTCGAGCCCGAAGACCTCGGCATGAAGAGCCAGAGCTTGCATGGCTTGGCCGTCGAAGACCCGCAGGCCTCTTACGAGCTGATCAAAGATGCCTTGGGTCGGCGCAAGACCGAGAATGGCCAGAAAGCCGCTGAGATGATTGTGCTCAATGCTGGCGCTGCGCTGTACGCCGCCGATCACGCGATGACCTTGGCCCAGGGCGTAGAACTGGCCCATGACGTACTGCACACCGGCCTTGCCTGGGAAAAACTTCAGGAGCTGGGCGCCTTCACCGCCGTATTCAAGCAGGAGAACGAAGCATGAGCGTGCCGACCGTGCTGGAAAAGATCCTCGCCCGTAAGGTCGAGGAAGTCGCCGAGCGTAGTGCCCGGGTCAGCCTGGCAGAGCTCGAGCGCCTGGCGAAAGCGGCCGATGCCCCGCGTGGCTTTGCCAATGCGTTGATCGAGCAGGCCAAGCGCAAGCAGCCAGCGGTGATTGCCGAGATCAAGAAAGCGTCGCCGAGCAAGGGTGTGATCCGCGAAAACTTCGTGCCTGCAGAAATCGCCGTCAGCTACGAGAAGGGCGGGGCGACCTGCCTGTCGGTGCTGACTGACGTCGATTACTTCCAGGGAGCCGATGCTTACCTGCAGCAGGCACGTGCTGCTTGCCGCCTGCCGGTGATTCGCAAGGACTTCCTCATCGATCCCTACCAGGTGGTCGAAGCCCGTGCCTTGGGCGCTGACTGTGTATTGCTGATCGTCTCCGCGCTGGATGACGTGCGCATGGCCGAATTGGCCGCAGTGGCCAAGGATGTCGGCCTCGATGTACTGGTCGAAGTGCATGATGGTGACGAACTCGAGCGCGCGCTGAACACCCTCGACACGCCTTTGGTGGGGGTCAACAACCGTAACCTGCACACCTTCGAAGTCAGCCTGGAGACCACGCTCGACCTGCTGCCGCGCATCCCTCGCGATCGTCTGGCGATCACCGAGAGCGGTATCTTCAATCGCGCTGATGTCGAGCTGATGGAAATCAACGAGGTGTATTCGTTCCTGGTCGGTGAAGCGTTCATGCGCGCCGAGCATCCCGGGCATGAGCTGCAGCGGTTGTTCTTCCCACAGCGACCGGTACAGAACACGGTTCAGGCGCTGGACTGATCGAATCGCAAGCCGGCTAACGCCGGCTTGTTTGTTTTGACCGCTATGGCCTCTTCAGCAAAGGTGAATTGATGACCGACCAACCTCTGGCGTTGACCGTCGAACAAGGATTGCACGCCGAGCAGGAGTTGCTGGCAGCGGTGTGCCGTGGTGAGCGCGATGCTGGCGTGCTGTTCTGGCGACCGACCGACCACGCGCTGGTTATGCCGCGGCGCATGAGCCGGTTGGAAAACTTCGAGGCGGCCTGCGCCGAGCTGGCGATTGCCGGTTGGCCGGTGCTATTGCGTGAAACGGGCGGTGAGCCAGTGCCGCAGTCGCATGCGACGGTGAACGTGGCGTTGGTCTACGTAGCGCCGCGCAGCGAAGGCGATCATGGCCGTATCGAAAATGCTTACGAGCGTCTATGCCTGCCATTGTGCGATGTGCTGCGCGAGTGGGGTGGAGTGGCTTCGGTCGGCGAGATCGACGGCGCCTTCTGCGATGGGCGCTACAACGTCAATCTCAATGGTCGCAAGCTGGTCGGCACGGCCCAGCGCTGGCGCCAGGGCTTGGGCGGCAAGCGCCCGGTGGTGCTGGTGCACGGGGCGCTGCTGCTGGACAACGAGCGCGAGTCAATGGTGGCGGCGGTCAACCGCTTCAATGAATGCTGTGATATCGACCAGCGTTGCCGGGCCGATAGCCATATCGCCCTGCACGAAGTGGCGCCCGCCGTGCCATGGTTCGAGCGTCTGTCCCAGGCCTATGCGCAGGTGATCGCGCAACTGCCCAAAGATTAACGGGTGCCGTAGACCACCATGGTCTTGCCCTTGACCTGAACCAGGCTGCGTTCTTCGAGATCCTTGAGGACGCGGCCGACCATCTCCCGCGAACAACCGACAATCCGGCCGATTTCCTGGCGGGTGATCTTGATCTGCATGCCATCAGGGTGGGTCATGGCATCGGGCTGCTTGCACAGGTCGAGCAGGCAGCGGGCAACCCGGCCGGTGACATCGAAGAACGCCAGGTCGCCGACCTTGCGCGTGGTATTGCGCAGGCGCTGGGCCATCTGGCTGCCCAGGGCATAGAGAATGTCCGGGTCCTGACGGGCCACTTCGCGGAACTTGTCGTAGCTGATTTCGGCGACTTCGCATTCGGTCTTGGCCCGAACCCAGGCGCTGCGCTGCTGCTCTTTGCCGGTTGGCTCGAACAGGCCCAGCTCACCGAAGAAATCGCCGTCGTTGAGGTAGGCGATGATCATCTCGTGGCCGTTGTCGTCTTCGATCAGGATGGTGACCGAGCCCTTGATGATGAACGACAGTGTTTCAGCCCGGTCACCGGCACAGATGATGTTGCTCTTGGCGGTGAAACGGCGGCGCTGGCAGTGCACCAGCAGCTTGTCGATGTTCTTGATCTTGGCGGAAAGGGCGGAGACGACCATCACGAAATCCTGTTCGATGTAACGCAGAGGCTTTTTATAAAGGGTGCCTGGCACTATGCGCCAGTCATTTGGCGCCAGCTTATCAGACACTGCGCCAGGCATTGGTACAAATGCGCCGCGTGTTGAGCTTTTCCGACAGCGCTACAGGGCTTAAGCTGACACCCTTTTCAGAATCTAGGGAGTCCAGCAACATGAAGGCACGCATCCAATGGGCCGGCGAAGCGATGTTCCTCGGCGAGTCGGGCAGCGGCCATGTGGTGGTCATGGACGGTCCGCCCGAGGCCGGTGGCCGCAACCTGGGCGTGCGCCCCATGGAAATGCTCCTGCTGGGCCTAGGTGGCTGCAGCAACTTTGACGTGGTCAGCATCCTGAAGAAGTCGCGCCAGGCCGTGGAAAGCTGCGAAGCCTTCCTGGAGGCTGAGCGTGCCAGTGAAGACCCCAAGGTGTTCACCAAGATCCACCTGAACTTCGTGGTCAAAGGCCGTGCGCTGAAGGAGGCGCAGGTCAAGCGGGCGGTGGAGTTGTCCGCAGAGAAGTACTGCTCGGCTTCGATCATGCTCGGTCGGGCCGGGGTGGAAATCACCCACAGCTATGAGATCGTCGAACTCGGCTGATTCGTTCAAGGCCCCACAACAGGGCCAGTCCGGGCGCCAGTGCCAACAACAGGCTGGGTAAGTTCACGGCCAATAGCCCGAAGATTTCCGCGTTGCTCCAGGTACTGCCGAAGGCTTCGGCAAACAGCTGGCACTGCAGCAGCGCGGTCGTCGTCGCAGCTAGCAGGTAGGCGCCGATGAGTAATCCGGGCCTGCGGAAAAAACAGCCAAGCAGGACGAATAGCAATTGCCCGGGGACGCAGAACAGCAACAGCTCGCGCCCGCTGTTGCTGTCAGGTTCGATGAGGCCGGGCAGTTCGAAGGCGAATGCCGATTGCCTGACACTGGCCGTCATCAGGCAGACGAACAGGTACGCCACCAGCACCAACCCTAGGCTTTGCAGCAAGCGCACGCGGAGCCTGCGCAACGTCAACGGCGTAGCCCTGGAAGCAACTGCAGCAAGCTACTGGGCAGTTGAGCGCGCAGGCGCTTACTCAATGCTTGGCGATGCTGCTGGTAGAGTACGCCCAATCCGATCACGCCCAGGCCAATCAAAGTGAGCACCAGCGGGAACAACAGCGACTCGGCAAACACCTCATACGACAGGTAGCCCAGATACGCTGCCACGCCCATCGCGCCAAATACCATGAATACGGGGCGGCGCAGCAGCAGCGCCACTGCCATCAGGCCAAGGTTGATCAGGCAATACAGCGCTTTGCCCAACTCGCTGCCGCTGTCCATCAGGGTCAAGCCTCCCCAGAATGCCGCCAGCCCCGCCAGGTAACCCCAGAAGGCGTAATCTCTGCGAGTGCGTCCATCGATCACAAGAAAGACCAGCAGCAGGGCCAGGCCGAACCATAGCGAGACAATCCGCCGTTGCTCCCAACTGAATGGCGAGCCATAGAACCACTCGCTCAGGTCCATCGACATGAACCATAGCGCCAGGGCAATCGGCATGACGATGAAAGGGAAGGGGATCAGGCGCAGCATCAGCAGGCCGGCGACAACGGTGGCCGCTTCCATCAGCAGCCAGCCGCCCTGCACGTAGGTGTAATACTGGTGGTAATCGGTTTGCGCATCGTCCAGTGGCCACCAACCGAGCAGGCGCTCGATGGCGAACACCGCAAGTGGCACGATGCTGACCGCAACCGCGCCGAGCACACCGCCGGCGATCGGCTGGTCACGGCGCTGCAGGCCAACCGCGAAGAGGGTCAGCAGGGTGATATAGAGAACAGCGATCATCAGCAGGGCCCAGTCGCCAACCCGCATCCACGCTTCGGTCAGCAGCCAGCCCATCGCGCCCATGATCAGCAGGGCGCCAAAATAGAACGCGACGTGGGCCAGCTGGAAACTGCCACGGCTTTGCGGCTGTTGCTGCAAAAAGCTCAGCAGCGCTTGAGCCTGGCCCGGCTGGAGAATGCCAGCGTGTTCGGCCTTTGCCAGATCCTTGGCATCGAAACGTTCCGTCATGGCCGTGTCCCTAGATGCGGTAAGTGCTCTTGGTCATCACTTTAGCCATCAGGCTCATGCCAAAGCGCACCGGTGCGGGGAAGCGATAACCGCCCGCTTCCAGCGCGGATTCAGCATGGTGCTCTTCATCGACACGCATCTGTTCAAGAATCGCGCGGGATTTTTCGTCCTCGCTCGGCAGTTGCTCGAGGTGTTCGTCCAGATGCTTGCACACCTGATGCTCGGTGGCGGCAACAAAGCCCAGGCTGACTTTGTCACTGACCAGGCCGGCTAGCGCGCCGATGCCGAACGACATGCCATAGAACAGCGGGTTGAGCACACTGGGATGGCTGCCCAATTGGCGAATGCGTTGTTCGCACCAGGCCAAATGGTCGATCTCTTCCTCGGCGGCATGCTCCATGGCCTTGCGCACTTGCGGCAGCTTGGCGGTCAGGGCTTGGCCTTGGTACAGCGCCTGGGCGCACACTTCACCGGTATGGTTGATGCGCATCAGGCCGGCGATGTGCCGGGTTTGGGTTTCGTCCAGCTCGGCGTCCGGTTGGACGATGGCCGGGGAAGGGCGGGAAGGTTGGCCGCTGAAGGGCAGCAAGGTGCGCATGGCGGTATCGGCCTGCAGCAACAAGCGGTCGAGCGGCGAATAGTGACGTTCGGTAGCCATCGGGCACCTCCGCAAGAGTGATGCCCGACAGTTTACCGCAATCCCCTGACCGGGGCTTGCCTTGGATCAGCCCGGTGGCCAGTGCATCTGGCGTTGGCCGAGCACGTGCATGTGAATATGGTAGACCGTCTGGCCGCCCAGTTCGTTGCAGTTCATGACCACCCGGAAACCCTCCGCGCAGCCCAATTCCTTAGCCAGGCGCTGGGCGGTGAAGAGGATGTGGCCGGCCAGGCCTTTGTCTTCTTCGGTCAGGTCGTTGAGGGTACGAATGGGCTTTTTCGGGATGACCAGAAAATGCACCGGCGCCTGTGGGGCGATATCGTGGAAGGCCAGAACCTGGTCGTCCTCGTAGATGATCTTGGCCGGGATTTCCCGGTTGATGATCTTGGTGAAGAGAGTCTCCACAGCACTTGCTCCATGGTGAGGGTCCGGGCCGAGTGTACTCAGCGCGGCGTCGCTCGCCCAGTGCTATTGCGCTTCGAGCGGGCTGTAGCGGCGATTGATGATGCCGGCCAGCTTGCGTGCCAACCAGCGCGGCAGCACCCGTGGCAGCCTGGCCAGCCAGCGATTGCGCCGACCGGGCATGATCAGCGCGCGGTTTTTATCCAGCGCGCGCACCGTGTAGAGCGCGACTTCTTCGGCGCTCAGGCAGCGCTTGCCTGTTTCCAGGCGGGGAATGTGCCGCCTGGATGAGCGGACCGGGCCTGGGCAGAGGACCGAGACTTTGATCCCGGTACGCCCCAGCTCTTCGCGCAGTGCTTCGGAAAAGCTCAGCACATACGCCTTGCTGGCGGCATAGCAAGCCATCCACGGGCCGGGAGCGGCACTGGCCAATGAGGCAACGTTGAGGATCTGCCCGCCGCCCTGTACCGCCATCAGGTTGCCGATGGCATGGCACAGCCGGGTCAGGGCCAGGATGTTGACCTCCAGCAGGTCCTGCTCGTCGGCCCATTCATGGGCGAGGAACGGGCCGTAGGTACGTTGGCCTGCGCAGTTCACCAGCAGGTCGATGCGCCGTTCGCCTTCTTCAAGCTCCAGGACGAAGCCAGACAGACGCAGGGGCTGGCTGAGGTCGCAGGCGCGCAGCAGCACCTCGACGCCAAAGCGCTGGGTCAGCTCGATGGCCAGCGGTTCCAGGGTTTCTCGATGGCGTGCCACCAGGATCAGGTTGCGCCCGCGCCGTGCCAGGGCTTCCGCCAGGGCCAGGCCCAAGCCGCTGGAAGCTCCGGTGATCATGGCGTAACGGGTCATGCAGGGCTCCTGGGGCGGCTGAAGAGGGCGCCTAGTGTACAGCCTGTCCGGGCAAGTTGTTGCCTTTTGCGAGTGGGCTCAAAGCGGCAGTTGGCGGGTGAGTGCAACGGCTTGACGGTACTCGCCATGCAGGCGTTCGATCAGTGCCTGAGTGGTCGGCAGGTCGTGGATTTCACCGACACCCTGGCCGGCGGACCAGACTGTTTTCCAGGCCTTGGCCTCCTCGTCCAGGGGCTTGAGGCGGGCCTGTTCATGGCTGCTCTTCAGGCTCTCCAGGTCGTAGCCGGCCTGCTTCAGACTTTGCCGCAGGAAGCTTGCCGGGACACCGGAGACAGCAGGGGTATGAATGATGTCGGCCGCCTGGGCTTCAATCAGCATGTTTTTGTAGGCACTCGGGGCCTGGCTTTCTTGAGTGGCGATGAAGCGCGTGCCCATGTAGGCCAGGTCTGCGCCCAGTAGTTGTGCGGCGAGCACTTGCTCGCCGTGGTTGATACAGCCGGCCAGCAGCAGGGTCTTGTCGAAGAACTGGCGGATTTCAGCGGCCAGGGCGAATGGGCTCCAGGTGCCTGCATGCCCACCGGCGCCTGCCGCCACCGCAATCAGGCCATCGACCCCGGCTTCGGCGGCCTTCTGCGCGTGGCGGCGAGTGGTGACGTCATGAAACACCAGGCCGCCATAACTGTGCACTGCGTCGACCACTTCCTTCACCGCGCCAAGGCTGGTGATGACAATTGGCACGCGGTGTTCGACGCACAAGGCCAGATCCGCCTGCAGGCGCGGGTTGCTCGGGTGGACGATCAGGTTCACTGCATAGGGCGCTGGCGCCGACAAATTCGCCAGGCCCGACTCGATTTCCTCCAGCCAAGCCTTGAAACCAGCGCTGTCGCGCTGGTTGAGGGCTGGGAAGCTGCCCACCACGCCATTGGCGCAACACGCCAGGACCAACTGTGGGTTGGAGATCAGGAACATCGGCGCGGCGACTACCGGCAGGCGCAGGCGTTGTTCGAGCAGGGCGGGCAATGACATGGCAGGATTCCTATGCGGACGGCTGATTTGCTCAGAACGGTTTGACCACCACCAGAATTACGATACCCAGCAGAATCACCACTGGCACTTCATTGAACCAGCGGTAGAACACGTGACTGCGGGTGTTGGTGCCGGCGGCGAAGCGTTTGCGTTGCGCGCCGCACATGTGATGGTAGCCGGTCAGCAGGATCACCAAGGTGAGCTTGGCATGCAGCCAGCCTTGGCTCAGCCAGCCGGGGGTGAGGTAGAGCATCCAGATGCCGAAGACGAACGTGGCGATCATCGCGGGGTTCATGATGCCGCGGTACAGCTTGCGCTCCATTACGGTGAAGCGTTCCTGGCTGATGCTGTCCTGGCTCTGGGCGTGGTAGACGAACAGGCGCGGCAAGTAGAACAGGCCGGCGAACCAGCAGACCACGCTGACGATATGCAGCGCCTTGATCCATAGATAAAGCATGGAGGGTGTTCCTTCAGGTTTTCACGGTCGTCAGATAGTAGTGGTGAAGCGCCTCCAGGTGCATCCCAAGAGTTGTTACAGGCGGCTAGCGCCCCTATTATCGTGCGCTTTCCAGTCGGATCGTTGATAAGGGGCAAGCGTTATGATCAAGGTCGGTATCGTCGGCGGCACGGGTTACACCGGCGTCGAACTGTTGCGTCTGCTGGCGCAGCACCCTCAGGCCGAGGTTGCGGTCATCACCTCGCGCTCCGAGGCCGGTGTGGCGGTTGCCGACATGTATCCGAACCTGCGCGGTCACTATGACGGCCTGGCCTTCAGCGTGCCGGACAGCAAGACCCTGGCTGCCTGCGACGTGGTGTTTTTCGCCACACCGCACGGTGTGGCCCATGCCCTGGCCGGCGAACTACTGGCCGCTGGCACCAAGGTGATCGACCTGTCCGCGGACTTCCGCCTGCAAGACGCGGTTGAGTGGGGTAAATGGTACGGCCAGCCGCACGGCGCACCGGAGCTACTCAAGGACGCGGTCTACGGGCTGCCTGAAGTGAACCGCGAGAAGATCCGCCAGGCGCGCCTGATCGCCGTGCCGGGTTGCTATCCAACCGCCACCCAGCTGGGTTTCCTGCCATTGCTCGAAGCGGGCCTGGCTGACCCTTCGCGACTGATTGCCGACTGCAAGTCGGGGGTGAGTGGTGCTGGCCGTGGTGCGGCGGTGGGCTCGCTGTTCTGTGAGTCGGGCGAGAGCATGAAGGCCTATGCGGTCAAGGGCCACCGGCACCTGCCGGAAATCAGCCAGGGCCTGCGCCAGGCTGCCGGCCAGGATATCGGCCTGACCTTCGTGCCGCACCTGACGCCGATGATCCGCGGTATCCATGCCACGTTGTACGCGACTGTGGTCGATACCTCGGTCGACCTGCAGGCGTTGTTCGAGAAACGTTATGCCAACGAACCGTTCGTCGACGTAATGCCGGCCGGCAGCCACCCGGAAACCCGTAGCGTGCGTGGCGCCAACGTTTGTCGAATTGCCGTGCATCGCCCGCAAGGTGGCGATCTGGTGGTGGTGCTGTCGGTGATCGACAACCTGGTCAAAGGCGCGTCTGGCCAGGCTGTGCAGAACCTCAATATCCTGTTCGGCCTGGATGAGCGCATGGGCCTGTCCCACGCGGGCCTGTTGCCGTAAAGCATTGCATTGATGAAAAGGCCCGCCGAGAGCGGGTCTTTTCATTGGGGGCGACTAAAGCCGCACAATTGTTGACCGATTTTCTCGGAGAAGCGGATAATGCGCGTCATCGAGTTTTATGGCGGCACTGCGCCGGGAGAGTCAACATGAGCGTCGAATCCTTCACCCCCACGGCTTTGGAATTCACCCAAGGTGCTGCACATAAGGTGAAGACCCTGGTCAGCGAAGAGGGCAATGATCGTCTGAAGTTGCGTGTATTCGTGACAGGTGGCGGTTGCTCGGGCTTCCAGTACGGCTTCACCTTCGATGAAGAGGTGGCTGAAGACGACACCATCGTCGAGCGCGAAGGCGTTTCGCTGGTGGTCGATCCGATGAGCTACCAGTATCTGGCGGGCGCGGAAGTGGATTACCAGGAAGGTCTGGAAGGCTCGCGCTTCGTGATCAAGAACCCTAACGCTGCTACGACCTGCGGCTGCGGATCTTCGTTCTCGATCTAAGCATCGCTAAGCAAAACGCCGCGCAATTGTGCGGCGTTTTGCTTTGTGCTGTGGCTTCAAGCCGGATAGATAGCGCCGAGAACGCGCAAACCCTTGGCCGCCGTCACGCTCGGGCGATTGGCGGGGATGCCTTCCAGACAGCAGTGGGCAAGCCAGGCGAATGCCATGGCCTCGACCCAGTCCGGATCGATGCCATGCGCTGCGGTACTGGCCACCTGTACGCCGGGCAGCAGGGCAGCCAGGCGCCGCATCAGTGTGCCGTTGCGGGCACCGCCACCGCACACCAGCACCGCTTCGGTGCCTGTCTGGGCGTTACGCAGTGAGTCAACGATGCTGCGTGCGGTCAGCTCAAGCAGTGTGGCCTGCACATCTTCGTCGCGATACGTCGTCAGCTCAGCCAGGTGGCTGTCCAGCCAAGGCAAGTTGAACACTTCGCGGCCGGTGCTTTTTGGGCCGCTGCCGGCAAAGAACGGATCGGCCAGTAAACGACTGAGCAGGCTTTCGATCACTGTGCCGCTGGCAGCCCAGGCGCCATCGGCGTCGTAGGGCAGGGCGTGTTTGCGTTCGATCCAGGCGTCCAGCAGAACATTGCCAGGGCCACAGTCAAAGCCATGCACTGGTGTGGCCTGGTCAATCAGGCTGAGGTTGCTGAAACCGCCGATATTGAGCACCGCCAGCCGCTGGCCGTTGTGGCTGAACAGCGCCTCGTGGAAGGCTGGTACCAGAGGAGCGCCTTGTCCGCCGGCGGCGACATCGCGGCGGCGGAAGTCACCCACTACACAGATTCCCGTGAGTTCGGCCAGCAGGGCTGGGTTGCCAATCTGTACGGTAAAGCCGCGGGCAGGTTCGTGGCGGATGGTCTGGCCATGGCTGCCGATCGCGCGAATGGCCTCGGGCGCCAAACCCTGTGCCGCAAGCAGGTGCTTGATGCCTTCTGCTGCGAGGCTCGCCCAGCGGTTTTCTGTCAGGGCAGCGCGGGCTATCTCGTCGGGGCCGCTGGCGCACAGGCCGAGCAGCTCCTGGCGCAAATCGGCAGGCATGGGTAGATAGTGAGTAGCGAGCAGCCGAGGCTGCTCGTGGTGTTCGATCAAGGCGATGTCCAGGCCGTCGAGGCTGGTTCCGGACATCACCCCCAGGTAGAAGGCCATAGGCTCAGCGCTTGTTCGCGGCGAGCAGGGTGGCCTTTTCCTGATCCATGCGAGCGATCAGCGGTTGGCTCTGCTGCATGAAACGTTGGCGCTCGGCTTTGGCGATTGGATCGGCCATAGGCACTTTCTGGCTCAGTGGGTCGACGTGCACGCCATTGACTTGGAACTCGTAGTGCAAGTGCGGGCCGGTGGACAGGCCAGTGGTGCCGATGTAGCCGATGATCTGCCCTTGCTTGACCGAGCTCCCGGTCTTGATGCCTTTAGCGAAGCCTTGCATATGGCCGTAGAGCGTCTTGTAGCGGTTGCCATGGGCGATGATCACGGTATTGCCGTAACCGCCGCGACGGCCAGCCAGTTCGATCCGGCCATCGCCAGCAGCCTTGATTGGCGTGCCGCGAGGGGCTGCATAATCGACACCCTTGTGCGCGCGGATCTTGTTCAGGATCGGGTGCTTACGCCCATTCGAGAAGCGCGAGCTGATTCGGGCAAAGTCCACTGGGGTGCGGATGAACGCCTTACGCAGGCTGTTGCCATCGGCCGTGTAGTAGTTGGTGTTGCCCTGTTTGTTGGTGTAGCGCACGGCGGTGTAGGTCTTGCCGCGGTTGGTGAAGCGTGCAGAGAGAATGTTGCCGGTGCCGACCACCTTGCCATCCATGACCTTCTGCTCGTAGACCACGTCGAATTCGTCGCCTGGGCGGATGTCTTGGGCGAAGTCGATGTCGTAACCGAGCACCCGCGCCATATCCATGGTCATGCTGTGCGACAGGCCGGCGCGTTGGGCCGAAGCCGACAGCGAGCTCTTGATCACGCCATGGGCGTAGGCGGTGCGCACCACAGGCTTACTGACTTCGCGGGCGAAGGTGTAGCCCTTGTCGGTTTTACTCAGGCGGATGGTTTCAAGGCTGCTGACTTTGCTGTGCAGGTTGGTCAACTGGCCGTCTTTGTCGAGTTCGAATTGCAGCACCTGGCCATGCTTGAGCTGGCTGAACTGCTTGGCTTGCTTGCCGCTGGCCAGCACGTCATGCACGACATTGGCCGGCAGGCCGACCTTGGCGAACAGGGTCGAAAGGGTATCGCCGCGGGCAACCACCACCTCACGGTGGCCTGGCGCCTTGGCCTCGGCTTCGGGCTTGCTTTCAGCACTTGGAGCTTCAGCGGTTTTCGCGGCCGGAGCTTCGGCGTTTTCAATCTGGGCGAAGGGCGAGCCTTGTTCGCCTTGAGTCTGCACCAGCGGTGCAGCGTTGGATTCGTCTTTGAGCTGCTCGGCTGGGGTTTCCAGCTCAAGGCTGAGGGTGGTTTTCTTGGCTTCCACTTCGCTCGAAGGGAACACCAGCAAGGCCAGACTGAGGAGGGCGGCAATGCCGCTCGCGGCCAACAGATGGCTTTTCGGATAAAGCGGAGGCGCTTTAGGCGTTTCGTTGGTCATAGGAAAGGTGACTTTGAAAAAGGTGAAATGGAAAAGATGAATGACATGATGAAGATGAAATAACTGTATAAAATATAACCAAATCCGGTTTCGCGCAAGGGCGCGTAGACGCCGCAAGGCGCTAGGTAGGTCACATTCCATTGCCAAACTTGTATTTGACGGCCGATCTTGTATGGTTGGCTCCCTTTGAATCTGAGCCTTGCGGGTCTTTCTATGAAGTCGGTTGAAGAGCAGCTGGCGCTTATCAAGCGCGGTGCGGAAGAGGTGTTGGTCGAGTCGGAGCTGGTCGAAAAGCTCAAGCGCGGTCAGCCGCTGCGTATCAAAGCGGGCTTTGACCCGACTGCACCCGATCTGCACCTGGGCCATACGGTGTTGATCAACAAGCTGCGCCAGTTCCAGGATCTGGGTCACCAGGTGATCTTCTTGATCGGTGATTTCACGGGCATGATCGGTGATCCGAGCGGCAAGAGCGCCACGCGTCCGCCGCTGACCCGTGAGCAGGTCCTGGACAATGCCGAGACCTATAAACAGCAGGTGTTCAAGATCCTCGACCCGGCCAAGACCGAAGTCGCCTTCAACTCCACCTGGATGGACAAGCTGACCCCGGCCGACTTCATTCGCCTGGCTTCGCAGTACACCGTGGCGCGAATGCTTGAGCGTGACGACTTCGACAAGCGCTACACCACCAATCAGCCGATCGCGATCCATGAGTTCCTCTACCCGCTGGTGCAGGGGTACGATTCGGTCGCGCTGAAGGCGGACGTCGAACTGGGCGGTACCGACCAGAAGTTCAACCTGCTGATGGGGCGCGAGTTGCAGCGCGCCTACGGCCAGGAGGCGCAGAACATCGTCACTATGCCGTTGCTCGAAGGTCTGGACGGTGTGAAGAAGATGTCCAAGTCGCTGGGCAACTACGTCGGCATCCAGGAAGCACCAGGGGTTATGTACAGCAAGCTGGTGTCGATCCCCGATACCTTGATGTGGCGTTACTTCGAGCTGCTGAGCTTCCGTTCCATGGAAGAGATCGAGCAGCTGCGTGCCGATGTTGAGAAGGGGGCTAACCCGCGAGACATCAAGATCAAGCTGGCCGAAGAGATCGTTGCGCGCTTCCATGGTGAAGAGGCGGCGGCCAATGCTCACCGCGCTGCGGGTAATCGCATGAAAGATGGTGAGCTGCCGGAAGACATTCCTGAGATCGAAATCGGCGCCGCTGAAGACATGCCGATTGCTGCCATCCTGAACAAGGCTGGTCTGGTGAAGAACTCGGCTGCAGCCCGTGACCTGCTCAATGCGGGTAGCGTGAAAGTCGATGGTGAGGTGGTTGACCGGAGCTTCGTGTTTGCCATGGGCGCCAGCCATGTCTGCCAGGCGGGCAAGAAGGCCTTCGCGCGGATCTCGCTGAAGGCGGAGTAAGGGCTGCTTCTATATAGAAGGATGTTCGCTGCTATATAGATAGAGAGCGGGGAGGCCGAAAGGTCTCCCCGCTTTGCTTTTAAGAAGTTAACTGTAACACCGCTAAAGGTTGGACGTTGCAGCACCCTGTGGAAGCGGGCTCGCCCCGCGATTCTGACCCTAATTTCAACAATATTGCGGTTTATTGAAATTAAGGGTTGACGCCCTCTCAGATCCCCTTATAATGCGCCCCACTTCCAGCGTAGTTGGAACGGAAAACTCCTTGAGT
>NZ_JBCPSP010000061.1:0-24243 GCF_051129895.1 Pseudomonas sp. Je.1.5.c | reverse complement strand
GTTGACTGTGTGCGCCAGCATCACCGAGAGCTGACACAGCGGCCGGCCACTCTCGGCATGCCACTGATTGAACAGCTCCTGCACCAACGCCCGATCGCGCTGGCTGGTCGGCGCCTTGTCGATGATCCCCTGGGCAATCAACGCCGCCGCCATGTCATCGGTTGGAATGAAGGTGTCCTTGCCGACCATGCGCAAGAAGCGCGGCGCCGACAGTCCACCGAGCTGGTTGCCATGCTTGGCCAGGTACTTCCACAAGCCCACGATATCGGTCACCGGCCAGTCGGCAATGAACGCACCGAAACTGCCCTTTTGCTGCTCGATATCCAGAATCATCTGGGCATTGCGCGGCACGCTCTTGAGCTTGCCCAGGTGGCGGATGATCCGCTCATCCTGCATCAGCCGCTCCAGATGCTCGGCGCCCATCAGCACCACTTTCTCAGGATCGAAACCGAAGAACACCTGCTCGAAGGCCGGCCACTTGGCGTCCACCAGGCTGTGCTTGAGGCCCGCGCGAAACACCCGCAGCGACAGGGTCGATAGGTAGCGGTCATCACCGATATCGCGTAACTGCGCCGGGGTTTTCGGCCGCGGCAGGAAGGCTTCGAGGGCCTTGGCCGAGCCGAAGCGGTTCAGGCAGTACTCATGCAGCCACTGATAATCGCGCATGGGCTCAGATGTTCAGCACGTCAAGGAAGCGCGGCGCGGCGTTTTCGTCGATCTTCAGGCTGTTGAAGTCGAACAGGTTGCGGTCGGCCAACTGCGACGGGGCAACGTTCTGCATGGCGCGGAAGATGCTCTCGGTACGCCCCGGGTGCTTGCGCTCCCACTCCACCAGCATCTCCTTGACCACCTGGCGCTGCAGGTTTTCCTGCGAGCCGCAGAGGTTGCACGGGATGATCGGGAACTCTTTCATGTCCGAGTAGGCCTGGATGTCCTTCTCATGGCAGTAGGCCAGCGGGCGGATCACCACGTTACGGCCGTCATCGGCACGCAGCTTGGGCGGCATGCCCTTGAGCGCGCCGTTGAAGAACATGTTGAGGAAGAAGGTTTCGACGATGTCATCGCGGTGGTGACCGAGGGCCATCTTGGTCGCGCCGATCTCGTCGGCGAAGGTGTACAAGGTGCCACGGCGCAGGCGCGAGCACAGCGAGCAGGTCGTCTTGCCCTCGGGCACCAGCTCCTTGACCACCGAGTAGGTGTCCTTCTCGACGATGTGGTACTCGACCCCCAGTTCCTTGAGGTAGGCCGGCAACACATGCTCGGGGAAGCCTGGCTGCTTCTGGTCCATGTTCACCGCGACGATCTCGAACTTGATCGGCGCCACCTTCTGCAGGTGCAGCAGAACATCGAGCATGGTGTAGCTGTCCTTGCCGCCAGACAGGCAGACCATGACCTTGTCGCCATCCTCGATCATGTTGTAGTCGGTGATGGCTTCGCCAGCGAGACGACGCAGGCGTTTTTGCAGTTTGTTCTGGTTGACCGAGAGGGTGCCCATAGCGCTTGAATCCGCGAGGTGTGACAAAAGCCGGCTATTTTACGCACAAACCGCACGTGGGCGTAGGGCCTGGGCACAATTAACGGCCGTATTCCGATCAAAGACTGCAAGGGAATCAGCAAGCCGTTTAACAGCGCAATTTGCTCTAAAAAGCAGGTATTAAGCGGGGATCTGCTTCCTATACTGCGACATAAGGCCACATTACCGCATGCATCGGTGCCTGGCCTCGGGCCGCAAGCGCTCCACTTGGGGGGCGTTTGGCAACGACGATAGGAGTGACCCGCATGATCCATCACGTTCTGGGGCTGTTTACCCATCCCGATCAGGAGTGGAAGGAGATTCGTGGCGAGGACGAAACCATCAGCCACATGTACCTGACCCACACGCTGATACTGGCGGCGATCCCCGCGGTCTCGGCATTTATCGGCACTACCCAGGTGGGCTGGGTGATCGGTAATCGACCGGCAGTGATGCTGACCATGGAAAGCGCGCTGTGGATGAGCGTGATGTCCTACCTGGCCATGCTAGCCGGGGTGGCGGTGATGGGCGCCTTCATTCACTGGATGGCGCGCACCTACGATGCCACGCCGTCCATGGCCCAATGCATCGCCTTTGCCACCTACACCGCCACCCCGCTGTTCATCGGCGGCCTGGCGGCGCTCTACCCACACCTATGGCTGGGCATGCTGGTCGGCACAGCGGCCATTTGCTACACGGTTTACCTGTTGTATGTGGGCTTGCCGACGTTCATGAACATCCCGTCAGATGAAGGCTTCCTGTTCTCCAGCTCGGTGCTGGCAGTGGGCCTGGTGGTGTTGGTGGCAATCATGGCCGCCACCGTGATCATCTGGGGCTTGGGCGTGGGGCCTGTGTATACCAACTAGATCCAAACCAACACTGGGGCATCAAGTCACGGGCCGCCGCAAGGCGGCCTTTGGCTGCCTGCTGACCGGTGGCTCGGCAGGCCAAAGGTGGTTACGGCATAATGCCCGGCTCAGGAGACTATTCACCGCCATGCCCGAGTTGCTCGAATCCCGCGTCGAAACCTGCTATCAGCAAGCCGAAGCCTTCTTCAAGCGCCCCTTTGCCCGCCCGCAGGTCAGCTTCAAGCTGCGCGGCCAGAAAGCCGGGGTTGCCCACCTGCATGAGAACCTGCTGCGCTTCAACCTGCAGCTGTATCGCGACAACCAGGAAGACTTCCTGCGCCAGACCGTGGCCCATGAAGTGGCCCACCTAGTGGCGCATCAGCTGTTTGGCGACAGCATCCAGCCGCATGGCGAGGAGTGGCAGCTGATCATGCGTGGGGTATACGAGCTGCCGCCCAATCGCTGCCATAACTATGAAGTGAAGCGGCGCACGGCTACTCGCTACATCTATCAGTGCCCTTGCCCGCAGAGTGATTTTCCGTTCAGTGCGCAGCGCCACAAGCTGGTGCGCCAGGGCCGGCGTTATCTGTGTCGGCGCTGCCGGCAGATTCTGGTGTACAGCGGCCAGACGCGCGTCGAATAGACCACCGTTATCGCGGGGCAAGCCCGCTCCCACGCAGCATCTTGTGCCGCTCGTGCTGCGTGGGAGCGGGCTTGCCCCGCGATGAGACCGACGCTGCATCACAAATCCCAGCGATAAAAAAGGCGACCCGAAGGTCGCCTTTGTGCTTACGCCTGAATCAGCGAGCTGGGCCTTCAGCCACGCCCAGGTCGTCAGTCGGACGGGTGTCTTCCAGCGGCGAACCACCGGAAGCCAGTTCGGCTTGCAGCTTGTCTTCGTCCAGCTCCTTGACCCACTTGGCCACGACGATGGTAGCCACGCCGTTACCAATCAGGTTGGTCAGCGCACGCGCCTCGGACATGAAGCGGTCGATGCCGAGGATCAGCGCCAGGCCGGCAACCGGCAGATGGCCGACAGCCGACAGGGTCGCAGCCAGGACGATAAAGCCCGAACCGGTAACGCCAGCAGCACCTTTGGACGCGACCAGCAGCACCAGCAGCAGGGTGATCTGGTGGGTGATGTCCATGGTGGTGTCAGTGGCCTGGGCGATGAACACCGCAGCCATGGTCAGGTAGATCGAGGTACCGTCGAGGTTGAACGAGTAGCCAGTCGGGATGACCAGGCCAACCACGGATTTCTTCGCACCCAGACGCTCCATCTTGGCCAGCATGCGCGGCAGGGCAGACTCCGAGGAAGAGGTACCCAGCACGATCATCAGCTCTTCACGGATGTAGCGGATCAGCTTGAGCACGCTGAAGCCGTGGGCGCGGCAGATACCGCCGAGCACGATCAGGATGAACGCCAGGCAGGTGACGTAGAAGCAGGCCATCAGGTAGCCCAGCTGCACCAGCGAACCGACGCCGTATTGGCCGATGGTGAAGGCCATGGCACCGAAGGCACCGATCGGGGCCAGCTTCATGATCATGTTGATGATGTTGAACATGACATGGGCGAAGCGGTCGATCAGGTCCAGCACCGGCTTGCCGTAGCTACCCAGGCGGTGCAGGGCGAAGCCGAAGATCACCGAGAACATCAGCACTTGCAGGATGTCGCCGTTGGCGAAGGCACCGACCACAGTGTTAGGGATGATGTTGAGCAGGAAGCCGACGGTGGTCTGCTGCGCGCCGGCGGCGGCGTAGGCGGCCACGCTGCTGGCGTTCAGGGTGCTGACGTCAATGTGCATGCCAGCGCCTGGCTTGACCACGTTGACCACGACCAGGCCGATGATCAGGGCGATGGTGGAGACGATTTCGAAGTACAGGAGCGCGTAGCCGCCGGTCTTGCCGACCGATTTCATGCTCTGCATGCCAGCGATGCCGCTGACCACGGTACAGAAGATGATCGGGGCGATGACCATTTTGATCAGTTTGACGAACCCGTCACCCAGGGGTTTGAGCGCGACGCCGGTTTCAGGGTAGTAGTGACCGAGCAGAATACCGATGGTGATGGCAACCAACACCTGGATATACAGGGATTTGTACAGCGGCTGACGTGTCGTCATGGCTAATTTTCCTCAAGTGTGCCGGTTTCCACCCTTCCCAGGGCGGGGGCACCTGAATCGCTAACCCTCCTGCACCTGGAGGGATTTGTCGTTGTGTTCGAGCCGCCTGGGCAGGTCTCTGCCAAGTCAATAGCAAGGGCGATGCCAAAATGCCCGGATTGGGTGCAGGAGCCGGATTTGAAGGGTTTGCTTGCCCAATGAGGGGGCAATGGCGGGGGGAATCGCTGGCGGATTTCCGCCCGGTGGCGGGAATTGAACAGGGTCGATGGCGGGAATCCGCCCGGAGTGTGCCCTGCTGGCCTCATCGCGGGACGAGCCCGCTCCTACAAGATTAGCGGTGACCTTGTAGGAGCGGGTTTGCCCCGCGATGAGGTCGGTACTGACGAAGCACTTAATCGAGGTTGAAGATGATCCGGAACGCCGCGCCGCCCAGTGGCGAATCATCCAGGCTTAGGTGCGCGTCATAGCTGTCGATGATGTCCTTGACCACCGCCAGGCCGATGCCCTGCCCCGGATGCTGGCGATCCAACCGCTCACCGCGCTGCAGAATCCGCTCGCGCTGATCCGCCGGCACCCCTGGCCCATCATCCTCGACGCACAACACCAGGTGGCCGGGCGTTTCCTGCAGGCTCACCCGCACCTGCCCCAGGCATAGCCGATAGGCATTCTCCAACAGGTTGCCAAGCAACTCGAGCAAAGCGCCCTGTTCCATCGGCACTTGGGCGTGCTCTGGGACATCCACGTCGATGGCCACGCGCTTGTCGCGATAGACCTTGGCCAATGTGCTGCACAGGCTGTCGAGCAGCGGTTTGAGCTGCACCCGGTGGCGCACCAGGCCGCTCTTGCGCAAGCTGGCGCGCTGCAATTGATAGTCGATCTGCTGGCTCATGCGCTCGATCTGGCTCTGCAGCACCCGCGCCTGCTCACGCTCGCCACTGCCCTGGCCCATGCTTTCGCCTACCCCTTGCAGCACTGCCAGCGGCGTTTTCAGGCTGTGCGCCAGGTCATCGAGCGAATCGCGGTAGCGCTGGCGCTGCTCGCGCTCGCTGTGTAGCAGACGGTTGAGCGAGCCCGTCAGGCGCAGCAGCTCACGTGGGTGCTCGCGACTCAGGCCGTCGCGGGCGCCGGTTTCCACTTCGTCGAGCTCAAGGCTGAGCCTGCGCAACGAGCGCAGCCCCCAGGTCAGGCCGGCCCAGAGCAGCACCATCAGCGCCAGCAAGGCTGCGCCAAAGCCCAGATAGAGTTTCTCACGCAGGCCATTGATGGTGTCTTGGTACTCACGCACCGGCTGCAGGGCGACGATACTGTAGGCCGCGTTCTTGCCGCCGAGCAGCTTGACCTCGACGTCATAGACGAAGAACTCCTCACCGTCGTCCTGGCGGATGCGCGCGAACTCGTTGCCGCGCCCATCGTAGCGGGGGTGATAATTGATATTGCGGTCGGTGGTGGCCCGCGAGCGCCAAACTTGATTGCCCTGGCGATCGAAGATGTAGCCCATCAGGCCGGTATAAGGCAGGTTGTAGCGCTCATCCGGCAGCAGCTCGGGCATCTGCAATTGGCCATGCTCGATGCGCGCTGCGGAAATCAGCGTGGTGACGTCGGAGGCCAGGCGCTGCTCGATCGACTCTTGCAGCGCCATGCTGAAGGCTTTTTGCAGGGCCGGCAGCAGCGCCAACATAAACAGCAAGGCAAGCAGCGCCGCCGCCAGCATCAGGCGCACGCGCAGCGAGCGAATCATCGGCAGCGCTCGGTGAACAGGTAACCCAGGCCGCGCACGGTGTCGATCGGCTTGAAGCCATGCTCACCTTCGAGCTTGCGGCGCAGACGGCCAACCAGCACTTCGATGACATTCGGATCACGCTCCTCGTCATCGGGATAGAGCTGCTCCATCAAGCGATCCTTGGCGACCACCTGCTGGTGATGACGCATGAGGTATTCCAGGATGCGGTATTCGTAGGCGGTCAGCGCCAGCGGCTGCTCGTCCAGGGTCGCCTGCTTGCGGTTGAGGTCGAGCACCAGCGGGCCGGCGGCAATGGTCGACTGGGTGAAACCACTGGAGCGGCGCAGCAGGGCATTGAGGCGGGCCTCCAGCTCTTCGAACTGGAAGGGCTTGACCACGTAGTCGTCGGCCCCGGCGGCCAGCCCCTCGACTTTGTCCTGCCAGTTGCCGCGCGCGGTAAGGATGAGGATCGGGAAGCTCTTGCCCTGGTTGCGCAACTGGCGGATCAGGTCCAGCCCACTCATGCCGGGCAAGCCCAGGTCGACCACTGCCAAGTCGAAGTGGTACTCCTCGACCTGATACAGGGCTTCCTCGGCGTTGGCGACCGCCTGGACCACATGGCCCGTTTCGCTCAGGCGCGTGAACAGGTGGTGACGCAGCAGCGCCTCGTCCTCGACCACCAGCAGTTTCATGCAGCTCTCCTTCCTCTATTTACTGGCCTCATCGCGGGACGAGCCCGCTCCTAGCGCAACGATGTGCGTCGATACCTGAGCGGGCTTGCCCCGCGATGAAGCCTGAACTGACGAAAAGCATAACAGCGAACCGGCCCCTTCAGCGGGCCGGTCCGGCTTAGCCATCACCTCAGAACTTGTAGTTGGCCGACAGGTAGGTCTGGGCGCTGCTGGTCAGGCGCAGGGTGCCGACCTTTGGACCGCCATGTTCGACCAGCTCGGTGCTGGCGTTGCTGCGCAGGTAACGGTAGCCCAGCTCGACCGAGGCGTTGTCGGTGATGTCCTGGATCACACCGGCCTGCAGGCCGACAGCGTAGCCATAGTCGGTATCGCGACCGTAGCCGGAGGACTCCTGGGACAGCTTGGTCATGCCCAGGCTACCGCCGCCGAACAGTTTGGTGGTATCAGTCACGGGCAGGAACAGGTCGTAGCTGCCGAGCAGGTTTTCTTGGCGCAGCTTGAGGCCGCTATGGTCGTTGGACACATTGTCGTAGGTCAGGTAGTAGCGACCTTGGTCGTTGATCTTACCGACCCGCACGCCCCAGGTGCCGTCCTTGCTGATGATGCCATCGGCGTTGAGATGGTCGGTGTTGCGGTCGAGCAGGCCGGACTTGCGGATCTTGTCGCTGGTCTGGCCGTAGGTGAGGCTGGCGAAGGTGTCGTCGGCCTGGGCGCTGACGGTGAAGCCTGCGGCGCAAACGGCCATGGCAGCGATCAGGGTATTGAGTGTTTTCATAGCTTCGTACTCCAGTTGGATGCGCTGTTTCTGTCTGGAAGCTAGAGTAAGCAGGACGCCCTGAACCGCTGCTGAACCCAGGCTGAACCTTCGCTGAACGAGTCGCACCGATTGTCGAAACGCCATGTCCAAAGGAGCTACGACCATGCGTTTTCTGCTTGCCCTGACCCTGATGTGCAGCGCCGCTGTTACCCAAGCGGCCGTGCAAACCCGCGAGATCGCTTACCAGGACGCCGACGGCAACCGTCTGGTGGGTTACTACGCCTACGATGACGCCATCGAGGGCAAGCGCCCCGGCATCGTCGTGGTGCATGAATGGTGGGGGCTGAACGACTACGCCAAGCGCCGTGCCCGCGACCTTGCTGGGCTGGGCTACAACGCGTTGGCGATCGATATGTACGGCGATGGCAAGAACACCGAACACCCGGCTGACGCCAAGGCGTTCATGGCCGCCGCCCTGAAGGATCCCAAGGCAGCTGCCGCACGCTTCGATGCAGGTCTTGAGCTCTTGAAGATCCAGCCCAACATTAATAAGCATCAACTGGGCGCGGTGGGTTACTGCTTCGGTGGCAAAGTGGTGCTCGATGCCGCCCGCCGTGGGGTAAAGCTTGATGGCGTGGTGAGCTTCCATGGCGCGCTGGTGACGCAGGAACCCGCCAAGCCTGGGGTTATCAGGGCGAAGATCCTGGTGGAGCACGGTGACGCTGACAGCATGATCACACCCGAGCAGGTCGCGGCGTTCAAACAAGAGATGGCGGCGGCCGGGGCTGATATGAAGTTCGTCGGCATTGCCGGGGCCAAGCATGGCTTTACCAATCCGGATGCTGACCGCTTGAGCCATGGCGGGCATGGCGGGCCGGACATCGGCTATGACAAGGCGGCGGACGAGAGCTCTTGGGCGGATATGCAGGCGTTCTTCAAGACTGCGTTTGATTGACTATCGCCGGGGCCGCTTGGCGGCCCATCGCAGGCAAGCCAGTTCCTACAGGGTGCATTGAGCCTGCCAACGGCGGCATAGCGGCCCCTGACACATGACTCATCGGCTGGCACAATATCGGCCATGAACAGACTCCCCGCCTGCTGCGCCCCACTCCAGCACCACTGGCCCCTGCCCCATCCGGTCCCCGGTGCGCAGCTGGTCAGCTGTGCCTTCGACCCCGCCAAGCTTGCCGCCGATGACTTTCAGCGCGCAGGCATCGAACAGAGCGCCAGCTTGCAGCGTTCGGTGGCCAAGCGTCGGGCTGAATACCTGGCGGGCCGCGTCTGCGCGCGGGCCGCGTTGCAGCAACTGGACGGTCGCGACTATGTACCCGGCAGCCATGAAGACCGCTCTCCGATCTGGCCAACCGGCATTCATGGCTCGATCACCCACGGCAAGGGGTGGGCCGCTGCGGTCGTGGCCGCCGATGGCCGCTGCAAGGGCCTGGGTCTGGATCAGGAAAGCCTGCTGGACGATGAGCGTGCCGAGCGCCTGGCCCAGGAGATCCTGACGCCTGCCGAGCTCGAACGTTTGGACCGCAGCCAGTTTGGCCTGACTGTGACGTTGACCTTCTCGCTCAAAGAGAGCCTGTTCAAGACCCTCTACCCACTCACTAAACAACGCTTCTACTTCGAACACGCCGAAGTGCTCGAATGGTCCGCCGACGGCCTGGCCCGGCTTCGCCTGCTCACTGACTTGTCGCCAGCATGGCAGCAGGGGCTCGAGATCGACGGGCAGTTCTGCATCAAGGACGGCCACCTGCTGAGTTTGATCAGCGTCTAGCCCTCAGGACGGCGCCTGTGCCCGTGGCCAACTGAGGCTGAAACACGCACCGCCCAAGCCTTCGCTACGCCCGACCATGGCCCGCCCGCCGTGCCAGTAAATGATTCGTCGCACGATCGACAGCCCCAGGCCGTGGCCGCCCGAGGCACGCGTGCGGCTGTCGTCCAGGCGGGTGAAGGGGGTAAAAATGCGGTCCCAGACGCCTTCGGGAATGCCTGGGCCGTCGTCTTCGACATCGATCCGGCAACGCTGCTGGCCAATCTGATAGCTCAGGCGCACCTCGGACTCGGCATGGCGCATGGCGTTGCCGACCAGGTTCTGCAAGGCGCGGTGCAGATAGCGCGGTTCCGCCTCGACCCAGGCGCCCGCCCCTTCCAGTCCCTGGCATACGCCACGGCTAACGCGTACCTCGGCGCGCAGGGGCGCCAACTCGGCGATCACCCGGTCGAGCAAGGCGTCGAGGTCGACGGCCTGGAATTTCAGTGCCGGTGCGCCCTGTTCCAGGCGAGCGTAGGTCAACATCTCGTCGACCAGCTTGTCGAGGTCTTGAATGTCGCTGTCCATGCCCGCCAGATGCTTGGCCCGGGCTTGTTCACTGTTGGCGGTTTCGATCATCTCCAGGCCAAAACGCAGGCGCGCCACCGGTGTGCGCAGCTCATGCGAAACGGCACGCACCAACTCCCGCTGCATGCTCAGCGAACGCTGCAGGTGCTCGGCCATGCCATTGAACGCTGCCGCCAGACGCCCGACCGAGTCCGCATCGCCCGCTGGCACGCGGGTATCCAGACTGCCCTGGGCAATACGCGTGGCGGCATTCTCCAGGCCCGAAACCCGCCGTTCCAACTGGCGCACCAGCAGGTACACGACCAAGCCGATCAGGCACAGGCCAAGGAAGGCGATAAGGATCAACAACTGCGGTGGATAGAGGTTGAGCTGATACAGCGGGCCGATCTCCAGCACCCAGGGCGAGCCAGGCAGGCCAGCAAACACCCGAATCGAGTCGCCATCCTTACCCAACGCCATCACCGTGTCGCCCTCCTCCACCCGCCGCCGCTGGTCGTCGTCCAGGCCCACGCGCTCCAAGCGCTGCAGGGCGACGTCAAAACCAAAGCCCTTGCTCTGGCGCAGCTCGGCCAGGCGTCGCTGTTGCTCGGTGACCGGATAACGCACCAGTTCATCGGCCAACAGGTACAGCGTGGCTCGCGCCAATTGCTCGCTGACCTGCTGGACCTGGGCTTCGAGCAACACGTCTTCGCGGCCGACCCGACGCAATACTCGCGCCGCATGCGGGCCAGTCTTCTCCACCACCACCAGGTCACGGTAAAGACGCGCTCGCTGGCCGCCGTCGAGGGTCAACGCGCTCATCGGTTGCAGGTCCAGCGGCACACCGAGCAGCCGCTCCCAGATCACCAGCGAACGCTTGCGCTCGACGTCGTTCTGCAGCGCCAGGTTGTCGGCCATCAAACTGAAAGTGCCCTGGGCCAGGCGCTCGCGGTGCTGTTCGGCGCGCACCTGATTGACCAGGTGCAGGCTGAGCACGCCAAGCACCGCGACCAGCACCAGGACGGCGAGCATGCCGCCATAGATACGCAGGAAGATCGAGTTCATCAGGCCTGGGCCGCCTCGGCGACGAATAGATAGCCCTTGCTGCGCAGGGTCTTGATCAGCCGCGGGTGAATCGGATCATCGCCGATCTTGGGGCGAATCTTGGAAATACGCACATCGATGGAGCGGTCCTGGCCGTCGTAGCCGACGCCGCGCAGGGAGGTGAAGATCTGTTCGCGCGAGAGCACACGCCCTGCGTGGCTGGCCAGCAGCCAGAGCAAGTCGAATTCGGCGCCGGTCAGGTCGATCGGTTGTTCGTTGAGCCAGGCCTCGCGCAGGCTGCTGTCGATCCGCAGGGCACCGAATTGCAACTCCTGGCGCTTGCCATCCAGGCTGTCGCTGCGGCGCAACAGGGCATTGATACGCGCCAGCAACAAGCGGGGGCGCACCGGTTTGCACACATAGTCGTCGGCTCCCAGGTCCAGGCCTTGGACTTGATCGAGCTCGTCGCTACGGGCGGTGAGCATGAGAATCGGCCCGGGGTATTGGCCGCGCACCCGGCGGCAGATGCTCAGGCCATCTTCGCCGGGCAGCATCAGGTCGAGGATCACCAGGTCCGGCTGGCTGTCGAGAATGCGCCGCACTGCGCGCGCGCCATCGCCTTCCACTGCCACCTCGAAACCGTTGGCCTGCAGGTACTCGGCGGTGAGCTCAGCGAGGCGCTGGTCGTCCTCGACAATCAGGATGCGGTTGCAGGACTGGTCCATGGCCTTCCTCTGTGTTGTTCTAGTTATCTGCTGTAGGGTGTTGCCTGGGCGGGCCTCATCGCGGGGCGAGCCCGCTCCCACGCTCAGATACGGTTGCGCGCGAGCCACTACAGTGTCCCTGCCGTTCACCAAAAGGCAATATCACCGACGGATACTACGTCGCGCACCACGGACTTCCAAATCTCATCCAAGCCCGCGCCAACACGCCCTGGACTGAACCGTTTTTTGTGATAGGGTGCGCGCCCTAAAAAAACTCTGCCGGGGCATCAACGCGTAGAAAAAAAGTGAAAACCTCATGGGACAAGGCCTACAGCCAATACCCACGAATCACACACAAACTACGCACAAGTTATCCACAGGCGCTCACCTTGCAAAGCCCCCGCGACCGCATTATCTTGTATCCCCATTGCAGCGAACCACTACATATTGGGTTTCGCTTGAAATCACAAACACAAGTCGGCACGCAAACTCAAGCGATTTTTCGGCCTGAACTTAGTGTGATTTGCGCAGCCAAACCGCTCCTGCGGAGGCGACCGAGGCAAGCCCGTCCAAGCGGTCTTGTTCGGGTATGGGTGTTGCAGGCATCGCCTGGTGACACTCGACAGCAACAGTTTTTGGGCCACGGCCCAGAACCTTTGACTTCGGCCAGGGAGCGGCAAGCTATTGCCCCTTATTCCTGAGTCTGTCCCGAAGTCGGTAAGCCCGAGCGGGCGGATGCACGTGCGTGTGCATCCCCGCGGGGCCACCAGGCTAGTGGATGGAACGGTGGGCGCTCAAAAGGCGCCTGAACATATAGAAACTGTGGAGACACCCACCGATGCAAACCGACACAACTCGCGAGAACCCGCAGGCCCAGGTGCCGCAGGGCGCAGATTCGAACCAGGATCTGGCTGCCACCGCACCTGGCCAACTGCGCGTGATCAAGCGCAATGGCACTGTCGTCGCGTACACCGACGACAAGATCACCGTGGCCATCACCAAGGCGTTCCTCGCAGTTGAGGGCGGCACTGCCGCCGCCTCGTCGCGCATCCACGACACCGTTGCGCGCCTGACCGAGCAGGTCACCGCCACCTTCAAGCGTCGCATGCCATCGGGCGGCACCATCCACATCGAAGAAATCCAGGACCAGGTCGAACTGGCCCTGATGCGCGCCGGCGAGCAGAAAGTTGCCCGCGACTACGTGATCTACCGCGACCAGCGCGCCAAAGAGCGCGCTACCCGTGCCAACACCGATGCCGTGGTCGAGCCGCACCCATCGATCCGCATCACCCTGGCCGACGGCAGCAAGGCGCCGCTGGACATGGCCCGCCTGAACACCATCATCAGCGAAGCCTGCGAAGGCCTGGCCGAAGTCGATGGCGAGCTGATCCAGCGCGAAACCCTGAAGAACCTGTACGACGGCGTCGCCATCAAGGACGTCAACACCGCCCTGGTGATGACCGCCCGTACCCTGGTAGAGCGTGAGCCGAACTACTCGTTCGTCACCGCTCGCCTGCTGATGGACACCCTGCGTGCCGAAGGCCTGGGCTTCCTCAGCGTCGCCGACAGCGCCACTCACCACGAGATGGCCGAGCTGTACGCCAAGGCCCTGCCGGCCTACGTGGCCAAAGGTATCGAGTTCGAGCTGCTCAACCCTGCCCTGGCCGACTTCGACCTGGAGCGTCTGGGCAAGGCGATCAACCACGAGCGTGACCAGCAGTTCACCTACCTGGGCCTGCAGACCCTGTACGACCGCTACTTCATCCACAAGGATGGCGTGCGCTTCGAGCTGCCGCAGGTGTTCTTCATGCGTGTGGCAATGGGCCTGGCGCTGGAAGAGAAAGACAAAGAAGCCCGCGCGATCGAGTTCTACAACCTGTTGTCGTCGTTCGACTACATGGCTTCGACCCCGACCCTGTTCAACGCCGGTACCCTGCGTCCACAGCTGTCGAGCTGCTACCTGACCACCGTGCCGGACGACCTGTCGGGCATCTACCACGCGATCCACGACAACGCCATGCTGTCGAAATTCGCCGGTGGCCTGGGCAACGACTGGACCCCTGTGCGTGCACTGGGCTCCTACATCAAGGGCACCAACGGTAAATCCCAGGGCGTCGTGCCGTTCCTGAAAGTGGTCAACGACACCGCCGTCGCCGTGAACCAGGGTGGCAAGCGCAAAGGCGCTGTGTGTGCCTACCTGGAAACCTGGCACCTGGACATCGAAGAATTCATCGAACTGCGCAAGAACACCGGTGATGACCGTCGTCGTACCCACGACATGAACACCGCCAACTGGATCCCTGACCTGTTCATGAAGCGTGTCTTCGATGACGGCAAGTGGACCCTGTTCTCGCCGAACGAAGTACCTGATCTGCACGACCTGACCGGCAAGGCCTTCGAAGAGCGCTACGAGTACTACGAAGCCCTGACCGAGTACAACAAGATCAAGGTGTTCAAGACCATCCAGGCCAAAGACCTGTGGCGCAAGATGCTCTCGATGCTGTTCGAGACCGGCCACCCATGGCTGACCTTCAAGGACCCGTGCAACCTGCGTTCGCCGCAGCAGCACGTGGGCGTCGTGCACAGCTCGAACCTGTGCACCGAGATCACCCTGAACACCAACAAGGACGAGATCGCAGTCTGCAACCTGGGCTCGATCAACCTGCCGAACCACATCGTTGATGGCAAGCTGGACACCGCCAAGCTGCAACGCACCGTGAACACCGCCGTGCGCATGCTCGACAACGTGATCGACATCAACTACTACTCGGTGCCGCAAGCGCGTAACTCGAACTTCAAGCACCGTCCGGTCGGCCTGGGCATCATGGGCTTCCAGGACGCACTGTACCTGCAGCACATCCCTTACGGCTCCGACGCCGCCGTCGAGTTCGCCGACAAGTCGATGGAAGCGGTCAGCTACTTCGCCATCCAGGCCTCTTGCGACCTGGCCGACGAGCGCGGCGCCTACGAGACCTTCCAGGGCTCGCTGTGGTCCAAAGGCATCCTGCCGCTGGACTCGCAACAGATCCTGATCGAGGCCCGTGGCCAGAAGTACATCGACGTCGACCTCAACGAGACCCTGGACTGGGCGCCGGTACGTGCCCGCGTACAAAAAGGTATTCGTAACTCGAACATCATGGCCATCGCGCCAACCGCGACCATCGCCAACATCACCGGCGTTTCGCAGTCGATCGAGCCGACCTACCAGAACCTGTACGTGAAATCGAACCTCTCGGGCGAATTCACCGTGATCAACCCGTACCTGGTTCGCGACCTCAAGGCTCGCGGCCTGTGGGACTCGGTGATGATCAACGACCTGAAGTACTACGATGGTTCGGTCCAACAGATCGAGCGCATCCCACAAGAGCTCAAAGACCTCTACGCCACCGCGTTCGAAGTCGAGACCAAGTGGATCGTCGATGCCGCCTCGCGTCGCCAGAAGTGGATCGATCAGGCCCAGTCGCTGAACCTGTACATCGCTGGCGCTTCGGGCAAGAAGCTCGACGTGACCTACCGCATGGCCTGGTACCGTGGTCTGAAGACCACCTACTACCTCCGTGCCCTGGCCGCGACCAGCACCGAGAAGTCGACCATCAACACCGGCAAGCTCAACGCCGTTTCCAGCGGTGGCGACAGCGCCCCGGTCCAGGCCGCAGGTCCAGCACCTGTGCCGAAGGCCTGCGCGATCGACGAGCCTGACTGCGAAGCCTGCCAGTAAGGCCTGATGCCGCAAGGGGCGCTCTGAGGAGCGCCGCTTGCGGCATTTTTGTCTGTACTGGGGCCTGACAGGGAATCATCACCCGCTGCCTGCCAACCTTCGTCAATGGATAAAAAAGAGTGTCGACACCGCACAGGCGGCATCGGCCCCCACATCCAATGAGGAAGGCAAGCATGGCTCGAAAAAAAACCATCACTCGCAGGATTGGCCGCAATGCTGCAACCGGCCGCTTCACCACGGTCGAAGAAGCGCGCGACAACCCTAAGACCCACATCGTCGAAACGCTTCGCAAGAAGTGCGGCTAGCCCCCGATCGCGGGAGGCGCACAGCCTCCCGCCCCTCCTCTCTCCTCGCTTAAAACACAATATTTTGTGCCAAATCCAATAACCAAACACCACATCTAGCGATTTTTCGGCTACACTCCTTCCCCGTGAAACGACGCGTTATTCGTGAACGGAATCGCCCTGTACCGGTCGAAAAATTACCGCAGACCGGCCCAGCGTCGCTCCGATCGCCTGCGAATTCCGTTATACTTCGCCCCCCAAAAAAGGGTTGAGCCAATGATCGACTGCGTGACACAAGCCCCGCTTGGCCAGACCGCATGTTTTGTCGTTGCCACACTGTTTTCAGGCGTCCTGGCCCCTCGTTCGAGGACAGGCCAAGCGCTGACCCGACAATTTCAAATGTGACGAGAGCGAGCTCTCACTGCCCGCCGTATTGCCTTATGGGCCTTGCGTAGTACAGGCATCACCTCAAATCCAACCGGTTGCCCCGCGCAACCCTCTAGCAGGAGCCAGGACCATGCTGAGCTGGGACGAATTCGATAAAGAAGACGGCGAAGTCGCCGCCAAAGGCAGCACCCCCGCGCAGGCCAACGCCGCCGCTACCCTCGACAAGCTCGACAGCGCCGGTGGCGCCGCCGCCCTGGAAGCGCGTGCCGCTACCGCTTCTGACTCCGAGGCGGTCAAGCGCGCCAAGGCTGCCCTGAACGACCTGGACATCGCCGAAGGCCTGGCTGAACTGGAAGGCTCCTCGGCCCGCGTTGCGGTTGACGAGAAGCGCATGATCAACTGCCGCGCCGACCTCAACCAGCTGGTACCGTTCAAGTACGACTGGGCCTGGCAGAAGTACCTCGACGGCTGCGCCAACCACTGGATGCCGCAAGAGGTCAACATGACCGCCGACATCGCCCTGTGGAAGAGCCAGGACGGCCTGACCGAAGACGAGCGCCGCATCGTCATGCGTAACCTGGGCTTCTTCTCCACCGCTGACTCGCTGGTTGCCAACAACCTGGCGCTGGCCGTGTACCGCCTGATCACCAACCCGGAGTGCCGCCAGTACATCCTGCGCCAAGCCTTCGAAGAGGCGATCCACACCCACGCCTACCAGTACTGCATCGAGTCGCTGGGCATGGATGAAGGCGAGATCTTCAACATGTACCACGAGATCCCATCGGTGGCGAAAAAGGCCGCCTGGGGCCTGAAGTACACCCGCGCGATCTCGGATCCGGAGTTCAACACCGGCACCCCAGAGACCGACAAAGAATTGCTGCGCAACCTGATCGCCTACTACTGCGTACTGGAAGGCATCTTCTTCTACTGCGGCTTCACCCAGATCCTGTCGATGGGTCGCCGCAACAAGATGACCGGCGTTGCCGAGCAGTTCCAGTACATCCTGCGTGACGAGTCGATGCACCTGAACTTCGGCATCGACGTGATCAACCAGATCAAGATCGAGAACCCGCACCTGTGGGATGCCTCGATGAAGGAAGAAGCCACCCAGATGATCCTGCAAGGGACTCAGCTGGAGATCGAATACGCCCGTGACACCATGCCACGCGGCGTACTGGGCATGAACGCCGCGATGATGGAGGACTACCTCAAGTTCATCGCAAACCGTCGCCTGACCCAGATTGGTCTGAAGGAAGAATACCCAGGGACCACCAACCCGTTCCCTTGGATGAGCGAGATCATGGACTTGAAGAAGGAGAAGAACTTCTTTGAGACGCGCGTGATCGAGTATCAGACGGGTGGGGCGTTGAGCTGGGACTGATCTTCCCGCTCAAACTGGAAAGGGCTGCCCAATGGGCAGCCTTTTTTGTGAGCGCTTGATTGGTCTGCCTTGATTCACATCCACTCAATTCAGATACCGATGCGCCCGCAACTGCTGCGCCAGCCTATCGATGAAGGCGCGCACCTTGGCCGAGCCGTACTTGCTCTCCCGGTGCAGCACATGAATCGGCCAAGGCGCCTCTTCGTACGCTTCGAGCACCACCTGCAAACGACCGGCAGCCAGATCGCCCGCCACCTGATAGGACAGCAGCCGGGCGATCCCCAGGCCAGCGCTGGCGGCCACGATGGCTGCGTCATTGCTGGTAACGGTCAGGCGCGGCTTGAGCCGAACCTGGATCGGTTCATGGGCCGGCCCGAACTTCCAATCCAGTCGCGGTGACACGCCGCTGGCAGCGATCACGGTATGCTGCACCAACTCACTCGGATGCTGCGGCACGCCGTGGCGGTCGAGGTACTCCGGCGAGGCGCACAACAACCGGCGCACCTGGCCGACGTACAAGGCCTTGAGGCCCGAGTCGGGCAGCGGGCCGATGCGCACCGCAACGTCCATGCCCTCCTCCACCAGGTTGACCACCCGATCGAGAAAATACGCCGACACATCAACCTGCGGGTAGGCCCGCAGGTAGTCGACGATGCAAGGCATGACGAAGGCTTTGCCGAACAATAGCGGCGCGGTCACCGAGAGATTGCCCTTGGGCGCTGCATTGACCCCGGCGGCGGCTTCGTTGGCTTCGACGATGCTGGCGAGAATGTTGCGGGTGTCTTCCAGATAGCGGCTGCCCGCTTCAGTCAGGCGCACACTGCGGGTGGTGCGCAGCAGCAGTTTGACCCCGAGGGTTTCCTCCAGCGTGCTGATTGCGCGGGTCACCGCCGCGGGCGAGATGCCCAGACGGCGGGCGGCGCCAGCAAAGCTCTCCAGCTCGCCGACGGCCACCAACACCTTCATCAGGTGGATCTGATCCATGCCGCGCCCCCGTGGTTGTCGTGGGGCGATTATTCGCGGGGGCAACACGCTTGCACAAGTGCGGCGATCTATAGATCCAGTACCAACGGTTGAGCACTGTCCCCCTCTAGCTGGGCTGGAACTGCGCAGCAGATCAACACTGAGCCGCTTTCCGGCAGTTCTGCCGGTGGATTCAGGTAATGCACCTGGCCACTGAGCAAACGGGTCTTGCAGCTGCCACACGAACCGCCCCGGCAACTGAAGTCCGGTGACAGACCACGATTCTCCGCCAGTTCCAACAAGCTGCCGCTGTCAGGTGTCCAGCGTGCCTCCTTGGCGGAACCGGCGAAATACACCGGCACTGGCACACTGGCTGCGGGCGGCTGCACCAGGGGCGGCTGCGCGGCATCGCCGTGGCGTTTGAGCGTTGAAGGTCCGAAGGCCTCGGCATGCAGGCGATGATCCGGCACGTTTACAGTACGTAGTCCGTCGTAGATATCCTGGGTGAAACCAGGGGGGCCACACAGATAGAAGTCGTAGTCATCCAAGGCCAGGCGACTCTTGATCTGCTCAATACCCAGGCGCCCCGTGAGCTCGTAATCGCGTCCCTGTTGCGCATGCGCTTCCGGCTGGCTCAGGGCTCGGTGCACGCTCAGCGCACTATTGGCCTGTCGCAGCGCAGCCAGTTCCTGCTGGAATGGCAACTCAGCCAGGCTTCGAGCGCCTTGGAACAGATGGATAGGTCGGCTGGGATTGCGCGTCAGCTGCTCGCGCAGCATTGCCCAGAGCGGGGTGATCCCCACGCCCGCGCCAATCAGCACGACCGGGCGCGGGCTGTCGCTATCGAGCTTGAAACTGCCCATCGGCAAGCGCACCTGCAGCAGGTCACCCACGGCAACCTGTTCATGCAAGTGCCGCGATGCCGGGCCTTGCGCCCTGACGCTGATACGCACATAGCCATCGGCGGGGGCACTGGACAGGCTGTAGGTACGCACCACTGAATCCTCGCCCAGGCGAACACGCACAGGTATGTGCTGACCTGCGGCGAATGGAACGGGCAAGCCGTCCTGTGGTTGCAGATAGAACGAGCGAATATCGCGGCTCTCTTGCGCTATCTGCAGCACACGCCAATCCTGCCACTCTCGTTGGACCTTGCTCTGTTTCAAGCGCTGCTCGGCCTCGGCCCAGGTGCCAGTCATCAGGCTGGTCGGCGCATACTCCTCGAACGCCCAACGCAGCGACACGCCAGCTGGGCGCAGCACCACTTGCTCGATTTCAAGCGTCCAGAGCCGCTCGGCACCTTCGAAAGCGGCTATGGCCGGGCTCTGCAGAATTAGCTCGGTGCGACCTGAAAGCTGCAGCACATCACCACTGGCAAAATCGACGAATAGCAGCCCGGCCCGTGGATTGAGCAGCAAATTGCCAAGGGTGTTGAAATGCAGGTTGCCGGCATAATCGGGGATGGTTAGGCGATTGCCCTCGACCTTGATGAAGCCTGCGCGACCTCCGCGGTGCGAGACATCCACCGAACGCTGAGCGTCGTCGTGATCGACGTAGCTTGCGACAAAAAAGGTGTCGGCCGACTCGATCATCGCAGTCGCCCGAGCATCCAATATCGTCGAATCCTCACGCGGCATTGCAGGTTCGTCGACTCGTCGGTAGTCACGCAACTGAATGTACTGCGGGCAGTTGCCGAACGATTGCTCCACTTCAACCAGCAGCTGTCCCGCTGCGCCCCGGCTGATCTGGCCATTGATGCGATTGCGTCGCCGGGTGTGCAGCTCGATGCCCAGCAAGCCGATCGCTTGGCCTGCCGCAATACCTGATGCAGCAGGATCATCAGCTGCCGGTGTAGCGGATATCACCAGCTGGCGGGGTTCGGGTGAGGTGACGAAGCCTTCTGGGCCTTCGAGCAGGGTCGCCCAAGGCCTGCCCTGGGCATCTACCGTGCCGGCCACCATGAACGGCAACTGATGGTAGAACTGGCGATGCTGATCGGGCATGTAGTCGCGAATGACCTTTTGCCCGAACTGCTCCATGCGCTCGGCGACGCCGACCTTTTCCTGCAGGCTTTTTTCGCCGGGGTGCCAGGGCGAAGTTCGATGGTGTGCGCGCATGGTGGAATACCTCGCAGCGTTGGGTGGCGATCAATCTGCGCTTTGCAGGCCCACGGCGGTGCGTGGCATCGCTACGAATCCGGGCAGCGCCTCGATGCGCGCCAACCAGGCACGGACGTTAGCGTAAGGCTCCAGCGACACATTGCCCTCCGGCGCGTGGGCGATGTAGGAGTAGTTGGCGATATCAGCGATGGTGGGCGTATCCCCGACCAGGAATGGCGACTTGGCCAGTTCACGGTCCATCACTGTCAGCAGCGTGTGGGCACGTGCGATGACTTCCTCGGTATTGAACGTGGCGCCGAAAACAGTCACCAACCGCGCAGCTGCAGGGCCATAGGCGACCGGCCCGGCAGCCACTGACAGCCAGCGTTGCACTTGGGCGGCCGCGTGTGCTTGCTCGGGCAGCCAGCGGCCCTGGCCGTAGGTCTTGGCCAGATACACGAGGATGGCATTGGAATCGGCGATCACCGTACCGTTGTCGTCAATCACCGGCACTTGGCCGAACGGGTTGATGGCCAGGAACTCGGGCTGCTTGTGCGCGCCCTTGGCCAGATCAACCAACACCAGTTCGGTGGGCAGGTTGAGCAGCGAGAGCATTAGCTCGATGCGATGGGCATGGCCAGATTTCGGGAAGTTGTACAGTTTGATGGCGGTCGACATGATTGCGCTCCAGGCGGGTTAGGCTGTGGAACACATGCTGCGCCTAATCTGCTGGCAACAGAATCAGTGCAAGGGGCAATCCATAATTTCGCCAAACGAAATAATCATTAGCGAGCCATTCACGGCCAGGGCGCGAATGGCGCTGCGCGAATAAGTCAGTGGCGCTGCTGCTTCTGGTAGCGATACAAGCCACGCGCGGCATCGATAACCAGCGGCACGCAGGCTTGCAGCTCATCGAAGCTCATCGAGTCGAGCAACTCGAAGTTATCTTCCAGGCCATGCAAGGAGATCGCCTTGAGCAGTGCATCCTGCTCCGGTGGCAGTGCGTCCCACTGGGCGACCTGGGTGCCACGCATGTAGCCAAAGCACCACTCTTCGAGAATGATCGCCGGCCCTTCCTCGCCCTCGTTCTCTTCGAACAACGGCTCGAAGTGCTCCAACTGCTCGGCCAGCTCGGCGGCTACGTCATTGCAGTAACGCAGCATCAGTGCGGTGTAGGCCTCTTCATGAGCGGGACGTTTGAACTTAGGCACTTTGCCGCCGCTGACGGCGGGTAACCATTTTTCCGGGGTGACGGTGGTTGGCGAGCTGGCAAGCGCGGTAAAGAAACCATTGAGCTCGGCCAGGTTGAGCACGGAGAAGTCGTTGCCGTAGGTGATCAGCAGGTCTTCGAGGCGGGCGAGTTCTTTGTCATTGAGGCGGGGAAGCATGAGTCTGGGTGTCCTGGGTAAGGAGTTTGGGTGCACCCTAGCACATGATCAGGTGAAGCACAGAGGTGTTGTCTGGGCTGGCCTCATCGCGGGTCAAGCTGCTCCCACAAGGCCTGAATTGGCTCTGTGGGAGCGGGCTTGACCTGCGATAGAAGCATCAGCGTTTAGACCGCCAGCGCGCGCTCACGCAGCTCGCTGTTGAGGATACGGTCGTTCTCCGAGTAGTCGACCGGGCAGTCGATCACGTGCACGCCTGGGGTCTTGATGCAGTGCTCGAGCAGCGGCAGGAAGCCTTCGGCGCTTTCTACACGGTGGCCGTTGGCACCATAGGCTTCGGCGTATTTGACGAAGTCCGGGTTGCCATAGTCCAGGCCGAAATCGGTGAAGCCCATGTTGGCCTGCTTCCAACGGATCATGCCATAACCGTCGTCACGCAGGATCACCACGGTGATGTGCATCCCTAAGCGCACTGCGGTTTCCAGCTCTTGGCTGTTCATCATGAAGCCGCCATCGCCGCACACCGAAATCACTGGGCGATCTGGGTAGACCAAGTGCGCCGCCATGGCCGATGGCAGGCCGGCTCCCATGGTCGCCAGGGCGTTGTCGAGCAGCACGGTGTTGGGCTTGTGCGCCTTGTAGTTGCGGGCGAACCAGATCTTGTAGATGCCGTTGTCCAGGGCGACGATACCTTCCGATGGCAGCACGCGGCGGATGTCGGCGACCAGGCGCTGCGGGTAGACCGGGAAGCGATCGTCGTCGGCACCTTCGGCGATCTGCACTTCGTTGGCTTCGCGAATCGCCATAAGGCGAGTGAAGTCCCAGTGCGAGGTATCGCCCAAGCCTTCGCCGATCTGCCAGACAGCGTTGGCGATGTCACCGATCACTTCGACCTGCGGGAAGTACACGGCATCGACTTCGGCGGAGCGGAAGCTGATGTGAATGACTTCAGTGCCGCCACGGACCATGAAGAACGGCGGTTTTTCGATCACGTCGTGGCCGATGTTGATGATCAGGTCGGCAGCCTCGATCGCGCGGTGCACGAAGTCACCGGACGACAGCGCAGCATTGCCCAGGAAGCGTGGGCTGCGCTCGTCAACCACACCCTTGCCCAACTGGGTAGTGACGAACGGAATGCCGGTCTTGTCGATCAGTTGCTTGAGGACCTTGGCAGTCATCTTGCGGTTGGCGCCGGCACCGATCACCAGGATCGGGCTGCGGGCGGTGCGCAGTTTCTCGATGGCGGCTTCGATGGCCACATGCTCGGCCAGCGGACGGCGGTGCAGGCTGCGCGGGATCGGCATGGCATCAGTCTGCTCGGCAGCGATGTCTTCCGGCAGCTCCAGGTGCACGGCACCCGGCTTTTCTTCTTCAGCCAGACGGAAGGCTTCACGCATGCGCGCGGGGATGTTGTCGGCCGAGGCGAACTGGTGGGTGTACTTGGTGATGGGGGCCATCATGCCGCACACGTCGATGATCTGGAAGCGGCCCTGTTTGGACTTCTTGATCGGCTTCTGGCCGGTAATCATCATCATCGGCATACCGCCCAGGTAGGCGTATGCACTGGCGGTCACCAGGTTGGTCGCGCCAGGGCCGAGGGTCGACAGGCTGACGCCGGTCTTGCCGGTCAGGCGGCCATAGGTGGCGGCCATGAAGCCTGCAGACTGCTCGTGGCGGGTCAGTACCAGCTTGATCTTCGACTTGCGCAGGGACTCCAGCAGGTCGAGGTTCTCCTCACCAGGAATGCCGAACACATACTCGACACCTTCGTTTTCCAGGCATTGCACAACGACATCGGCGGCCTTAGCCATCTTGCTTGTTACCTCAAGTAGTAGGACGGTGGAGACGTCCAGGACGGTCAGCACGGTGTACTGACTTCGGTCTGTCGCGGGCGGAAGGTGCCCCCGAATCTAAGTCTTGACGCTGACTATGTGCGAGAAAGTCACGTCATCGAACTGCAATATTGTCGCACCTATCGTGTAGGAGAGATGTGCTTGTTCGGACAAAATGCATTTGCTTGAGGGGGAAAGGCGGGAGGGGTTGAGCGCGGGGCAGTTGCGGCCTCTTCGCGGGCAAGCCCGCTCCTACAGGAGGCTTGGCAAGGCCAGGTATCGGGCGCTGCATATAGCAGGCCGGAAAAGACAAAACCCCTACCTGCTCGCGCAGATAGGGGTCTTGCGAAATGAATCTTGACGATGACCTACTCTCACATGGGGAAACCCCACACTACCATCGGCGATGCATCGTTTCACTACTGAGTTCGGGATGGGATCAGGTGGTTCCAATGCTCTATGGTCGTCAA
>NZ_JBCPSP010000060.1:0-24636 GCF_051129895.1 Pseudomonas sp. Je.1.5.c | reverse complement strand
CCCACAGGTGTAGCGCCGCTCTCAAGTTAAGCGCTTTACCTGTGGGAGCGGGCTTGCCCGCGAAGGGGCGCAAAGCGGCCCCAAAATCTTTAGTGAACAGCATTAGTCCCAGGCCTCCCTTTTTTCATGCCCGCGTCCTAGACTGTGGCCTCTATTTCTCGACAAGCTGGACACCATGGTTCGCCTACTCTTCTGGATCGCCCTGATCGCCGCCGCGTTCTGGCTGTGGCGCAAATTCAAGCTCAGCCAGCAATCACGTCCTGAGCAGAAGCTCGATGACCCGCTGAAGATGGTCCGTTGTGCGCATTGTGGCGTGCATCTGCCCAATGACCGGGCCTTGCAGCAGGGTAGCCAGTGGTATTGCAGCCAGGCGCATCTGGAGCAGGGGCCTGAGCAGAAGCACTAATCCGGCCGGCCACTCGCGGGGCAAGCCCCCTCCCACGCCAGATCAATGATCTGTGAGCAAACGGGGGAGCGGGCTTGCCCCGCGAGTGCATTCTGACGGCACAGACTTCGGCACATATCTCTCCCCGACCCTTCCACACTATTTACGACCCCTCCCCCACCGCCACCATTGACCCACCCGAGCAAAGTTCGCTAAATCCTATTTATCCGCATAAATATGAAAAATTAGCAGCCATGCTCAAACCCAAGCGCAAACGCCAGAAGCTCTCCGACATGATCGTCGAATCGGTGAAGCGCTCGATCGTCACCGAGGCCCTGCACCCGGGTGACCGCCTGCCCACCGAGCGCGAGCTGATGGAGCACTTCGAATGCTCCAAGGGCACCGCCCGTGAAGCACTCAAGGCCCTCGAAGTCGAAGGCCTGGTCAGCACCCGCACCGGCCCCACGGGCGGCGCCTACCTCAATGAAGTCGGCACTGAACCGGCCAGCCGCGCCCTGCGCAACTACCTGCACTTCCAGCACCTGGACGGCGAGCAGGTCTACCAGTTGCGCAAGGTCATCGAAGTCGAGCTGGCGGTGTCGGTGATGGGCAAGCTGAGCGAAGACGACTACGCCGCCCTGCAAGCCAACATCGATTTCTGCAGCGCCCCGGAAGACAGCGAAGAGGGCCAGCGCGAACAACGCCTGGCCGAGCTTGAGTTCCACACCCTGCTCGCACGCCGCTGCCCCAACCCGTTGCTGAGCTTCATGGCGGTGTTTCTCAACGACCTGCTACGCGACCTGGTGGTGCTGAAAAAAGCCTACCTGCCCAAGCGCCAGCAGTTCGCCGCAGCCAACATCGACTACCACAAGCAACTGTTGCTGGCATTACGCGCCAGCGACGAACAGGCCGTGCGCCGTCTGATGCACGAGCACATGTGCGACGCCGAACACCACATGACCGCGCTCGAAGGCGAGGTCGCCCGCAACTTCCTGCTGGAGTTCGATCACCACCACTGATCCGCCTGGACAGAGGCCTGCGCACAGGCCCAGCCGTACCCGCTTTGTCATTGCCACTCCTGCCTAATAACCACAACCAAGGAGTTACTCATGCAAAGACGTACCCTGCTCAAGGCAGGCCTTGCCCTGGGTGCCCTCGGTAGCCTCCCCCTCGGAGCGCACCGGGCATTCGCCGAAGAGCCGCTGACCTTCTACGGACTGAAGTCGATGTCCGGGGCGTTTGCCAGTTATGGCAAATACGCCGACATGGGTTCGCGCCTGGCCATTGCCGAACACCCGCAATTGCTCGGCCGACCGTTGAAGTACAAGGTCATCGACACCGAGGGCAACGCCGGTAAAGCGGTACGCAAGGTTCAGGAAGCCATCGGCCAGGATGGCGCGCGCTTCTTCCAGGGCTGCACCCTGTCCTCCTCGGCGCTGGCGGTGTCCAAGGAGATTCACAAGGCCGGCGGCGTGTTCATGACCCCGGTCGGCGCCGACGAGATCACCGGCAAGGACTGCAACAGCTCGACCTTCCGCTGGTCGGTGCCGACCTACGGCGCCATTCGCGAAACCCTGGTGCCGATGATCAAGCTGCTGCCCGAGGCCAAGCGCTGGTACACCATCACCCCGCAATACGTGTTCGGCGATGCCCTGCTGGACAACGCGCGCAAGGTGTTCGCCGAGCACGGCATCGAACACATCGGCAACAGCTACCACTCGCTGCAGGAGCAGGAGTTCTCCGGCTACCTGACCAACGCCATCGCCTCCAAGCCCGACGTACTGGTGTTGCTCAACTTCGGCAGCCAGTCATCCAACGCCCTGCGCCAGGCGGTCAATTTCGGCATCAAGGAGCGGATGAAAGTGCTGCTGGTGTGGTCGGCCGGCCTGGATCAGTTCCAGGAGCTGGGCAGCGATGTACTCGAAGGCGTCTACCTCGGCGCGCAGTACTGGCACCAGGTCGACACCCCGCTGAACCGCGAGCTGGTCGCAGCCACGCGCAAGGCCTACGGCATCAACCCCAACTACCCGCTGGCCGCCGACTACATCTGCACCAAGGTCATGCTCGAGGCCATCGTCAAAGCCGGCAGCCTCGATGGTGCGGCGGTATCCCAGGCGCTACAGGGCATGCGCTTCCAGGGGCCGACCGGCGAGGAGCTGATCCGCCCCGGCGATCACCAGGTGCTCAAGGACTACTACCTGCTGCGGGGCAAACCGCAGGCGCAGATGCGCGATGAAGACGATTTGGCCGAGGTGCTCAGCGCCGGCCGCTCGTTCGTCGAGGTCGATCACACCGGTTGCGCCCTGGCCTGAGCCGCGGCGCTGGTCCCATTTTTTGCACAGATGCAGGCGCTCGGCGCGCTGCAGAGGGCACTTCCATGCTCGATTTGTACCTGTTCCAGCTGCTCAACGGCCTAGGGCTGGGGATGATCTACTTCCTCATCGCTGTGGGCCTGACGATCATTTTCGGCCTGCTCAACTTCGTCAACTTCGCCCATGGCGCGTTCTTCCTGCTCGGCGCCTACCTGTGCTACACCGCCGTGGCCCTGACCGGTAACTTCTGGCTGGCGCTGCTGATCGCGCCATTGGCGGTGGCGGCCTTGGCCTGGGCAGTCGAGCGCGTGCTGATCAAGCGCATCTACCACCTGCCACATACCTTCCAGATCCTCGTCACCCTCGGCATCGCGCTGATCATCCAGGAAGCCTCGGTGCTGATCTGGGGCCCGGTCGGCAAGCACATCGCGGTGCCGCCGGAGCTGCGCGGGGTACTGATCGTCGGCGACTTCATCTACCCCTACTACCGCCTGTTCCTGATCGGCTTCGCTGCGCTGATCGGCCTGGGTCTGTGGCTGTTGCTGGAGCGCACCCGCTTCGGCGCCCTGGTGCGGGCCGGCAGTGAAAGCACCGAAACCGTGTCGCTGCTGGGCACCAACATCTTCCGCCTGTTCTCCCTGACCTTCGCTCTCGGCGTTGGCCTGGCCGGTGTCGCCGGGGTGCTGTTCGCGCCGCTGCGCGGTGCCCAGCCGTTCGTTGGCCCGGAGATCCTCGGTATCGCCTTCGTAGTGGTGGTGATCGGTGGCATGGGCTCGTTCGGCGGCGCGCTGGTGGGCGGGCTGCTGGTGGGTGTGGTGCAAAGCATGATGACCAGCCTCTGGCCGCAAGGCGCCAGCCTGATGATCTACGGCGCGATGGCGGCGGTGATCCTGGTTCGTCCCTACGGCCTGTTCGGGAGAGCATGAACATGACTGACAAGAATCCACTGGCAGTGGCCAAGGGTCACGGCCCTGCCCTGCTGTTGCTGCTGATCGTCAGCCTGATCGGCCTGCCGCTGATCTTGCCGTCGGCGACCCTGGCTACCGAGATCCTGATCTTCGGCCTCGCCGCGCTGGCCTGTAACCTGCTGCTGGGCTACACCGGGCTGTTGTCGTTCGGCCAGGGCATCTTCTTCGGCGCGGGTGCCTATGGCGCGGCGCTGCTGATGATCCACCTGCACTGGGGCATGCTCGGCGCGCTGGTCGGCGCGGCGCTGTTCGGCGCCCTGTTGGCGTTGCTGGTCGGCGCCTTGGCGATCCGCCGCAAGGGCATCTACTTCGTCATGCTGACCTTGGCCTTCAGCCAGATGGCGTATTTCCTCGCCTACACCCTGAGCGGCTGGACCGGCGGCGACAACGGCCTGCTCGACGTGCCACGGCCCAATATCGAGATCGCCGGCCATGTTCTGGTCGACCTGGCTAACCCCCGGCACTTCTATGCCTTCGTCGCCGTGTTGTTCCTGCTGATCTTCGCCGGCGCCCTGCGGGTGATCCGCTCGCCGTTTGGCAGCACCTTGCTGGCGATCCGCGAGAACGAGACCCGCGCCGCGGCGATTGGCTATGACATCCGCCACTTCAAGATCCTGGTGTTCATGTTGTCTGGCGCCATCACCGGCATCGCCGGGGCGCTGTACGCGATGCTGCTGCACTTCGCACCGCTGTCGAACATCGACCTGATGATGAGCGAAAACATCCTGATCATGACCATCGTCGGCGGCACCGGCTCGCTGTTCGGCTCGCTGCTGGGCGCCGGCGCCATCGTCGTGCTTGGCGATGTGCTGTCGGAGCTATGGCCGCGCTGGCTGATGCTGCTGGGGGCGATTCTGATCCTGGTGGTGGTGTTCATGCGTGGCGGCTTGTGGGGCGGCCTGGCCGACCTGGTCAAGCGCCTGCAACCCTCGCGCACCCTCGATGCCAAGACCAAGGAGACCCTGTGATGAGTGAATTTCTCCTGGAAACCCGCAATCTGCAGTTGGCCTATGGGCCGTTCCGCGCAGTCGATGGGGTTGACCTGAAGGTCCGCGCGGGCACCATCCACACGGTGATCGGCCCCAACGGCGCCGGCAAGACCAGCCTGTTCCACTGCCTGACCGGCGAGCGCCAGGCCACCGCCGGAAAGATCCTGTTTAACGACCAGGACATCATCCGCAAACCCTCCCACGGCCGGGTGGCGCTGGGCATGGCGCGCTCGTTCCAGCTCACCAGCCTGTTCCAGAACCTCAGCGTGCGCGAGAACCTGCGCCTGGCCGCGCAAGGCCGCGATGGCCTCGGTGCGCTGAACTTCTGGCGCAGTGTCGAGCACAAGCGCAGCCACTGGGACACCGCCGACCAGGTGCTGGAGCGGCTCAAGCTCAACGGCCGCGCCGAAACCCTGGCCGGTGAGCTGTCGCACGGCCAGCAGCGGGTGCTGGAAGTGGGCATGTCGATCTGCGCCAATCCGACCTTGCTGATGCTCGATGAGCCCACCTCGGGCATGGGCATCGATGACATTCCGGTGATGACCGAGCTGATCAGCGACCTGGGTCGCGACCACACCGTGCTGCTGATCGAGCACAACATGAGCATCGTCATGTCGATCAGCCAGCGCATCACTGTCATGAGCCACGGCCAGATCCTGGTCGAGGGCACCCCGGACCAGGTGCGCAACGACGAGCGTGTGCGCACCGCCTACCTTGGAGAGGCCGCCTGATGCTCAGCGTCGATTCGATCCATTCCTACTACGACAAGAGCCATGTGCTCGAAGGGGTCTCACTGAAAGTCGAGGCCGGTGAACTGGTGACCCTGCTCGGACGCAACGGCGCCGGCAAGACCACCACCCTGCGCAGCATTCTCGGCATCGTCCGGCCACGGCAGGGGCAGATCCAGTTCAACGGCCAGGCGTTGGTCGGCCGCGAGATCTTCGACATCGCTCGCCAGGGCATCGCACTGGTGCCCGAGCATCGCGGGATCTTCCGCCAGCTCAACGTCGAGGAGAACCTGAAGATTGCCGCGCGCAAGGACAGCCGCTGGCAGCTGGAGGATGTCTACGCGATGTTCCCACGGCTCAAGGAGCGCCGGCGCAACAATGGCTTTGCCCTGTCTGGTGGTGAACAGCAGATGCTGGCCATCGCCCGCGCGCTACTCAACGACCCGAAACTGCTGATTCTCGATGAGCCGACCGAGGGCCTGGCGCCGGTGATCGTCGATGAGCTGGTGAAAATCCTGCGGCGGATCAAGGACGAAGGCCTGTCGATCCTGCTGGTGGAGCAGAACCTCAAGGTCTGCGACGCCCTCGCCGACCGCCACTACGTGCTCGAACAAGGCCGGGTGGCCTACCAGGGCAGCGCCGAGCAGTTTCGCGCCGACCCAAGCATCAAGAACCGCTACCTGGCCCTGAGCGCCTAGCCCGGACGCTGTGCAGACACTACAAAACCCTGTGGGAGCGGGCTTGACCGCGAACAAGGGCGCAGCCCTTGCCATCCACCGATGAGGCCTGAACTGGCCTCTTCGCGGGCAAGCCCGCTCCTACAGGGTCCCTGCTAAACCCATGAGATTTGCATTAGGAGAGATGGACCATGAATACCCGCATCGATCCCTCGCAACACCTGCTTGGCCAAGGCGCGCTGGTCAGCCGCGAACGCCTGTGGCAATCGTTGATGGACCTGGCCCGCCTGGGTGCCACGCAAAAGGGTGGCGTGTGCCGCCTGGCCCTGACCGACCTCGACCGCCAGGCGCGCGACCTGTTCGTGCAGTGGTGCACGGATGCCGGATGTACGGTGAGCGTTGACGCCATTGGCAATATCTTCGCCCGTCGGCCGGGGCGTAATCCTGATTTGCCACCGGTGATGACCGGCAGCCATATCGACACCCAGCCCACCGGCGGCAAGTTCGACGGCTGCTATGGGGTGATGGCCGGGCTGGAGGTGATCCGCACCCTCAATGACCTTGGCCTGAGCACCGAAGCGCCACTGGAAGTGGTGGTGTGGACCAACGAGGAGGGCTCGCGCTTCCCGCCGTGCATGATGGGTTCAGGCGTGTTTGCCGGCAAGTTCGGCCTGCAGGAGACCTTGGACAAGGTCGATGATCAGGGGCTGTCGGTGGGGGCCGAGTTGCAGCGCATCGGCTATGCCGGCCCACGCGTGCCGACCGGGCATGCGGTGGGCGCCTATTTCGAGGCGCATATCGAGCAGGGGCCGGTGCTCGAAGACCTGCGTACCACGATCGGCGTGGTGCAGGGCTGCCTGGGGCAGAAGTGGTTCGACCTGGTGCTGACCGGCGTCGAAGCCCACGCCGGCCCTACCCCAATGCGCCTGCGTAAAGACGCCTTGGTCGGCGCCGCCGAAGTGGTCGCGGCGGTCAACCGCATCGCCCACGCTCACCAACCGCACGCCTGTGGCACGGTCGGTTGCCTGAACGTGCACCCTGGCTCGCGCAACGTTATTCCTGGGCAGGTGCAGATGACCATCGACCTGCGCCACCTCGACCCCGGCCACCTCGACGCGATGGTCGCCGAGGTGCGCGAAGTGATCGAGGCGAGCGCGGCCAAGCATGGCCTGAGCGTCGAACTCACGCCGACTGCCGACTTCCCCCCGCTGTACTTCGCCGAGCAGTGCGTCGATGCCGTGCGCCAGGGCGCCCGCGAGCTGGGCCTGAGCCATATGGATATCGTCAGCGGCGCTGGCCATGATGCGATCTTCGTCGCCGAGCTGGGCCCTGCCGGGATGATCTTCGTGCCGTGCGAAGGCGGTATCAGCCATAACGAGATCGAGAATGCCGCGCCACAGGATCTGGCCGACGGCTGCGACGTACTGCTGCGCGCCATGTTCCAGGCCGCCAATCAGGGAGCCCATTGAGATGACTGGCAAGACCGCTATCGGCGCACTCACCGCCGTCGAACTGCTCGAGCTGTTCCGCCAGCGCCAGCTGTCACCTGTTGAAGTAGTTGACGATGTACTGGCGCGCATCGATCGCCACAATCCGGCGGTGAACGCCTATTGCCATGTCGACGGCGAAGGCGCTCGCGCCGCCGCCCGCGCCAGCGAACAACGCTGGCAGCGCGGCGAACCCTGTGGCCGGCTGGATGGCGTGCCTGCTTCGATCAAAGACCTGACCCTGACCCGCGGCATGCCCACGCGCAAGGGCTCGCTGACCACCTCGGCGGCTGGCCCTTGGGAGGTGGACGCGCCCTTCTCTGCCTTCATGCGTGAGGCCGGGGCGGTACTGGTGGGCAAGACCACCACGCCCGAGTTCGGCTGGAAAGGCGTTACTGACAATCCGCTGTATGGCATTACCCGCAACCCCTGGGACACGCGCCTGACCGCAGGTGGCTCGTCGGGCGGTGCGGCGGCGGCGGCAGCGCTCAACCTTGGCGTGTTGCATCAGGGCAGCGATGCCGGTGGTTCGATCCGCATTCCCTGTGCCTTCACTGGCACCTTCGGGATCAAACCGACCTTTGGTTATGTGCCGCAGTGGCCGGCCAGCGCCATGACCCTGCTGTCGCACCTGGGGCCGATGACCCGAACGGTCGATGATGCGGTGCTGATGCTCGATTGCGTAGCCCGGCCCGATCCACGCGACGGCCTGGCCGGGGCGCCGCGGCAGGTGCCGTGGTTGAGTGACGATCAAGATCTGAGCGGCCTGCGCATCGCCTACAGCGCCGATTTTGGCTACGTGAAGGTCGATCCGCAGATCCAGGCGCTGACCGCGCAAGCAGTGCAACGCCTGGCGCGGTTGGGCGCGCAGGTGGAGGAAGTCGATCCGGGCTTTGCCGATCCGCTCGATACCTTCAACACCTTGTGGTTCGCCGGGGCGGCGCGGCTGGCCAGCCAATTGTCGCCGGCGCAGCGTGACCTGCTCGACCCAGGGTTGCGCTGGATTGCCGAGCGCGGTGCGGATATCAGCCTGAGTCAGTACACCGAGGCACTGGAAGCACGGGCTGAGCTGGTGGCGCGGATGAATGCCTTCCATCAGCGCTATGACGTGCTGGTGTCGCCGATGATGCCGCTGGTGGCGTTCGAGGCCGGGCACAACGTGCCGCCTGGGTCAGGCATGGGCCAGTGGATGGAATGGACGCCGTTCAGCTATCCGTTCAACTTGACCCAACAGCCAGCGGCGTCGGTGCCTTGCGGGTTTACTCGCGAGGGGCTACCGGTGGGGCTGCAGGTGGTGGCTGGGCGATTTGCCGATGAGCAGGTGCTGCGGGTGTGCAAGGTGTATGAGCAGCATTATCCGAGTCGGCATTTGCAGGCGCCAGTCGTGGGTTAAGCGGTGCCTTCGCCATCGCTATCGCGGGGCAAGCCCGCTCCCACGCCAAGTTGCAAGCCCGCTTACATCAAGTGACCCTGCGTGGGAGCGGGCTTGCCCCGCGATAGCGATTTCAGCCCAAACGCCCAGCCGGGGCATACGGCGCTGGATCGATGATCGGCTCGGCACCGGTCAACAGATCGCAAAACAGCTGGCACGACGCCGGCGCCAGCACCAACCCATTGCGGTAATGCCCGCAGTTCAACCACAACCCCTGATGCCCCGGCACCGGCCCGATATACGGAATGCCCTCGGGCGAGCCTGGCCGCAACCCCGCCCAATGCCCCACCACAGTGGCATCGGCCAACGCCGGTAACAGCTCCACCGCCGAGGCTTTCAAGCTTTCAAGCGCATCCTCGGTCGGCGTCTTGTCATAGCCCGCATGCTCCAGGGTACTGCCCACCAGAATATGCCCATCGCGCCGAGGGATCGCATAACGCCCTTTGGCCAGGACCATGCTCGGCAAGAAATCTTCCGCGCACTTGAACAAGATCATCTGCCCTTTGACCGGCTCGACCGGCAACTCCAGGCCCAGCGTGCGCAGCAGATCGCCACTCCAAGCGCCAGCGCTGAGCACCACCTCATCAGCACTGAGCACACCTTCGGCGGTCTGCACGCCAGTGATGCGTCCAGCGTGCTGAGAGAAACCCGTGATCTGGCAATGCTCGCGCAAGCTCACGTTCGGCAGCGCCAGCAGCGCGGCCTTGAGCGATTTGACCAAGCGCGGATTACGCACGTTGGCCACGCCCTCCATGAAGATCGCCCGCTTGAAGCCCGCACCCAGCACGGGCACGGCGTCGTACGCGGCCGAGATATCCACAGCGCTCAGCGGACGCTGCTCGCGCTCGGCCCAAGCCAACGCATCAGCTTGGTCATCGAGGTCGAGCCAGTACAGGCCGGTGGTGTGCACTTCGGGATCGACACCTGTGCTGGCGAACAGGCGCTCGCCCAGCTGTGGATAAAAATCCTGCGACCAGTGCGCCAGGGCGGTCACGGCCGGGCTGTAGCGCCAGGGATAGAGCGGCGAGACGATGCCGCCACCGGCCCAGGACGATTCGCGACCCACTTCGCCTTGATCACATACCACCACCTGGTCGACCTTTGCCGCCAGGTTGAACGCAGTCAGCAGGCCGATCACCCCACCGCCGACAATCACTACTTGCTTGCTCATCTGTCGATCCAACACCTGAAAAAACCGAGATATCCACGTTCAACCGCCCCAGCAGTCGCGCTCATCGCCCTGGCTGTTGAGGTTGCTGCGCACACCCGCCTGGTCGAGCTGAAAATCGCCACAGCGGTCATGCTCCATCAAGCTACCCGGCAAACGCCTGGCCAGCAGCCGAAAGCGCTCGTCGTCACGTTGCGCGTGCAGGCTGTAATAGCGGCTGCCGGCGGGCAAGGAAACTAGCTGATGGTCGCTGTCGACGTACTGTCCGCTCTGCGCATGGTGGCGCTCCAGGCGCAAGGCGGCGTCGTGCAGCAAGCCGACCACTTCGCTGCGCGCGGCGCGGCGCAGCTGGTCGCTGTAACTGGGGTAGGCAATGGCTGCCAGAATGCCGGTGACGGCCACGACAATCAACAACTCGATCAGGCTCAGGCCTTGCTGCATGTCATGGCTCCCTCAATCTCTGCCGCCAGAGGATTCTGTGCAGCGCAGTGGGTTGACCGGCTTCAATCGCGTACACCGCTTCCAGCACCTGCCGCGCGTGGGTCTGCTGGCTTACCGCAGTGACCCGATACAAGTTCACCGGCAAGTCTGCCGGCAGGTGCGCGGCGCGGGTGCTCTCGCCCAGATTCTGCAAAAAGAAAAAGCCGCTGTTGCCAGCTTGCCAGCCGCCCTGGCTGCCTTGTACGTCGAACGCATCCGCTGGGGGCATGCACGGCTGGCAGGCTGGCGGCGAAGCAACCACCAGCCGCGCCGCGCCCTCCAGCAGGGCTGCTTCGGCTTGTTCCAGGGCGCGCGCGTTGGCCAGCAACTGACTGGCCAGGCGTGTCTGCAGCAAGCCATCGCTTAACGCCGAGGCCGCGAGCAAGCCGAGCAGTAAACAGAGCACCAGGCTGATCAGCAGCACCATGCCGCGCTGGCGCTTCATGACTCGGGCAGCCGGTTTCTTAGCGCCACGCTGATGCCATGGCGTTGCTCGATGGAAAACTGCCGGTCGAACAGGGTTAATTGCACATCGACACGCTCGCCTTCGTCGCTCGCCACCAGCGTTGCACGCAGGTCTCGGACATTGTCGATCAACGGCTGCGAAGCGCCGTTACGCATCAGGGTCAGGCGCGAATCGCGCAGCAGATAGGTATGTCGACTGATGGCAAATGCCAGGGTCTGCTCGCTGCCTGGCTGTGGGCCATTTCTCACCTGCGCCCAGCTTCGGCAGTCGGTCAGCACGGTCCAGGCGGGGCGGCTGCCGCTGCCAGGTAATTGCGCGACTATCAGGCTCAGGCCCTGTCCGCCTTGGATGACCTGCACAGGTCTAGCGAAGGCCGTGGCGAGTGCAGGGTTTTCGAAATGACTCGGTTGCAGGCGCAGGCAGCCGAACATGCCCGCCATGCGAATATCCTGCGCCATGCGCTGCAAGGCCAAGCGGGCATCGTCCTGCAATTGCGCTACAGCGTTTTGCATCCGCCAGCTCTGCACACTCGCGACGAATACCTGGCTTGCTGCGGCCAAAAGGATAAGGCCCAGGGCCAATGCCAGCAGCCCTTCGAGCAGGCTGAAACCGTGCTGACGGGCGCTCATAGCTGGCCTTGCAAGTTGATGCCCTGGCGCTCGGCCGTGCCTGCGCCCGGCCAGTGGATATCCACCACCAGCATGTCGCCGGTGTGCACGACCCTGCCCTGGGCCTGTGCGCCCAAGGACGCTTTGACCTGGGCCTGCCACTGCGACAGCGCGCTAGCCTCCAGCCGACCTGCAGCCCTGGCGTTTTCCAGCATGCCTTGCGCCAGGTATACCGCTTGGGTGTCGCGGCGGGCGCTATCGGTGGCCTGCAGTGCACGCAGTTGCAACCCAGCGCTGGCAATCAAGCCCAACGCCAGCACCACTACCGCAATCATGACCTCAAGCAAGGTCATTCCACGCTGCCTCATACGCATTGGTGTGCTCCTTGGGAAATTTCCCGCTAGCTGCCAGCGATCCGGCCGACTAGACCCGTTGGCCGTCGTCCGCAAAGCTAAAGCGAAGCAGTTCCAGGGAGGAATGCAGCGTGAAGCAACAGGGCGTAACACTGATACAAATGATGTTTGCGCTGGCCCTGGCCGGGGTTCTGACCCAGCTTGCGGCGCCGGCCTACAACGCAATCAGCAAAGACCTGCAACGGGCAACCGCCGCCCGCGAACTGGCGCAGGCACTGCGCAGTGCGCGCGGCCAAGCCTTGCTGCTGCAACAAGCGGTGGCAGTGCAACCCTTGCAGGGTGACTGGGGGATGGGTTGGCGGGTGCTGCGCGTGCACAGCGGTGAATTGCTGCGCGAGCAACGTCTTGGCACACACCTGAAGATCGTCGGCAGCTTGGGTAATGAGGTGTGGTTCAGTGCGCAGGGCATTCCATTGCGGGGCAATGGCGGTTTCTTGGGGGGGACGCTGGAGGTCTGCGGCCAGCCCGGCGATCCCGAGCGGCGCCAGGTGGTGCTGGCGCCTAGCGGCAGGGTGAGCCTGCGCACAGACACGGCCGCAAGGCCTCTGTGCGCAGGCGACTGATCAGATCAGCGAACGCACCCGCAGCTCCTTGGGCATGGAGAAGGTGATGTTCTCCTCACGTCCATCGAGCTCTTCGGCGCCCGTGGCGCCCCACGCCTTGAGCTGGTCGATCACCCCGCGCACCAGCACCTCGGGTGCCGACGCGCCAGCGGTGATGCCGATGCGGCCGATACCGTCGAACCAGCCTTGCTGCAGGTCTTCGGCACCGTCGATCAGGTAGGCCGGGGTGCCCATGCGCTCGGCCAGCTCACGCAGGCGGTTGGAGTTGGAGCTGTTCGGGCTACCGACGACCAACACCACATCGCACTCGTCCGCCAGTTGCTTGACCGCGTCCTGGCGGTTCTGGGTGGCGTAGCAGATGTCGTCCTTGCGCGGGCCGCCGATATTCGGGAAGCGTGCGCGCAGGGCATCGATGACGCGACTGGTGTCGTCCATCGACAGCGTGGTCTGGGTGACGAAGGCCAGGTGGTCAGGGTCGCGCACTTGCAGGCTGGCCACGTCCTTCTCGTCTTCGACGAGGTAGATCGAGCCGCCGTTGCTGGCGTCGTACTGGCCCATGGTGCCTTCGACTTCCGGGTGCCCGGCGTGGCCGATGAGGATGCATTCACGACCGTCGCGGCTGTACTTGGCCACTTCGATATGCACCTTGGTCACCAGCGGACAGGTCGCGTCGAACACCTTCAGGCCGCGCCCGGCCGCTTCCTGGCGCACGGCCTGGGAAACGCCATGGGCGCTGAAGATGACGATGACATCGTCCGGCACCTGGTCGAGCTCCTCGACGAAGATCGCGCCGCGGTTGCGCAGGTCTTCGACCACGAACTTGTTGTGCACCACTTCGTGACGCACATAGATCGGCGGGCCGAAGACTTCCAGAGCGCGGTTGACGATCTCGATCGCCCGGTCGACCCCCGCGCAGAAGCCGCGAGGGTTGGCGAGTTTGATTTGCATGCTCAGCTCCTGGCTTACAGGGCCTTCACCGCGAGGATCTCCACCTCGAAGCTCAGGGTCTTGCCAGCCAATGGGTGATTGAAATCGATGGTCACCTGGGCGTCGTCGAAGGCTTTGACCACCCCCGGCAGCTCGGCGTTGGCGGCATCGTTGAAGATCACCAGCAGGCCTTCGGAGAGTTCCATGTCAGCGAACTGCGAACGCGGCATCACTTGCACGTTCTGCGGGTTCGGCTGGCCGAAGGCGTTTTCTGGGGCGACAGTGACGGTACGCTTGTCACCGGCCTTGAAGCCGAACAATGCGGCTTCGAAACCAGGCAGCAAGTTGCCATCGCCCACTTTGAACACGGCCGGGGCCTTGTCGAACGTGCTGTCGACGGTGTCGCCGTTTTCCAGGTGCAACGCGAAGTGCAGGGTGACTTCGGTGTTCTGGCCAATACGGGTCTCAGTCATGCACAGGCTCCTCGGACTTCTTGCTCTTGAACATATCAAGCGCCAGCATCACCGCACCGACGGTAATGGCGCTGTCGGCCACGTTGAAGGCCGGGAAATACCAGCGGTTCTGCCAGTGCACCAGGATGAAGTCGACCACGTGACCGAGCACGATGCGGTCGTACAGGTTGCCCAGCGCACCGCCCAGTACCAGGGCCAGCGCCACTGCCAGCCAGGTCTCGTTGCGCCCCAGGCGCTTGAGCCAGACCACCAGTACGGCGCTGACCACCAGGGCGATCAGGGCGAATAGCCAGCGCTGCCAGCCAGAGCTGTCAGCCAGGAAGCTGAACGCCGCGCCGGTGTTGTAGGCCAGGGTCCAGCTGAAGTAGTCGGGAATCACCACGATCTGCTGGTACAGGCTCAAGGCACCTTCGAAATAGACCTTGGTGGCCTGGTCGATGACCAGCACCACCAGGCTCAGCCAGAGCCAGGCAAGGCGCCCGAAGCGCCCCGCAACAGGGTTAGGCATAGTGGCGCACCTCACCGGAACCGCTCAGGTTGTCGACGCAACGCGAGCAGATTTCTGGATGCTCAGGATTAGCCCCGACGTCGGCGCGGAAGTGCCAGCAACGGCCGCACTTGGCGTGACCGGACTTGACCACTTTGAGCTTCAGGCCTTCGACTTCGGTAGCCACGGCATCGGCCGGCGCCTGCACGAACGGCACCACGCTGGCGGCGGAGGTGATCAGCACGAAGCGCAGCTCGTCGCCCAGCTTGGCCAGATCGGCGCTCAGGCCTTCTTCGGCGAACAGGGTGACTTCTGCCTGCAGGTTGCCACCGATGGCTTTGGCCGCGCGCTGGTTCTCCAGCTCTTTGTTGACCGCTGCCTTGACCGCCATGACGCGGTCCCAGTAGGCGCGATCCAGCTCGAAGCCTTCTGGCAGCTCGGACAACCCTTCATACCAGGTGTTGAGCATCACCGATTCGTTGCGCTCGCCCGGCAGGTACTGCCACAGCTCATCGGCGGTGAACGCCAGGATCGGCGCGATCCAGCGCACCAGGGCCTCGCTGATGTGGTACAGCGCGGTCTGGCAGGAACGGCGGGCGACACTGTTGGCGCCGGTGGTGTACTGGCGGTCCTTGATGATGTCGAGGTAGAAGCCGCCCAGCTCCTGCACGCAGAAGTTGTGGATCTTCGAGTAGACGTTCCAGAAACGGTACTCGCTGTAGTGCTCTTCCAGCTCGCGTTGCAGCAGCAGGGTGCGGTCCACTGCCCAGCGATCCAGCGCCAGCATGTCTTCGGCCGGCAGCAGGTCGCGGGCCGGGTCGAAACCGGACAGGTTCGACAGCAGGAAGCGCGCGGTGTTACGGATCCGCCGGTAGGCGTCGGCGCTGCGCTGCAGGATCTGGTCGGAGACCGCCATCTCGCCGGAATAGTCAGTGGCCGAAACCCACAGGCGCATGATGTCGGCACCCAGGATGTCGTTGACCTTCTGCGGCTCGATGGTGTTGCCCAGCGACTTGGACATCTTGCGGCCGTTTTCATCGACGGTGAAGCCGTGCGTCAGCAGCTCGCGGTACGGCGCGTGGTTGTCGATGGCGCAGCCGGTCAGCAACGAGGAGTGGAACCAACCACGGTGCTGGTCGGAACCCTCCAGGTACAGGTCGGCACGCGGGCCGGTGGCATGGCCGATGTCGTGCGAGCCGCGCAGCACGTGCCAGTGGGTGGTACCGGAGTCGAACCAGACGTCGAGGGTGTCGGTGATCTTGTCGTACTGGTCGGCTTCGGCGCCGAGCAGTTCGGCGGCGTCCAGCTTGAACCAGGCTTCGATGCCCTCTTGCTCGACGCGCTTGGCGACTTCTTCCATCAGTTCAGCGGTACGCGGGTGCAGCTCACCGCTTTGCTTGTCGAGGAAGAACGGGATCGGCACGCCCCAGTTACGCTGACGCGAAATGCACCAGTCGGGACGGTTGGCGATCATAGCGTGCAGGCGGGCCTGGCCCCAGGCCGGAACGAACTTGGTCTCTTCGATGGCCTTGAGCGCGCGCTCGCGCAGGGTGTCGCCGGTGTTTGGCTTGCGGTCCATGCCGATGAACCACTGCGCGGTGGCGCGGTAGATCAGCGGCGATTTGTGGCGCCAGCAGTGCATGTAGCTGTGGCTGATGGTCTCGGTGTGCAGCAGCGCACCGACTTCCTGCAGCTTGTCGACGATTGCCGGGTTGGCTTTCCAGATGAACTGGCCGCCGAAGAATTCGAGGCTCGGCACGTACACGCCGTTGCTTTGTACCGGAGTGAGGATGTCGTCGTTGACCATGCCATAGCGCTTGCAGGTGACGAAGTCGTCTTCACCATAGGCAGGCGAGGAGTGAACCACACCAGTGCCGGCGCCCAGCTCGACGTAGTCGGCCAGGTAGATCGGCGACAGGCGGTCGTAGAACGGGTGACGGAAGTTGATCAGTTCCAGCGCCGAACCTGGCGCGGTAGCGATGACCGAGCCTTCCAGGTTGTAGCGCTTGAGGCACGCTTCGACCAGCTCTTCAGCCAGCACCAGCAGACGCTCGCCGGTATCGACCAGGGCGTAGTTGAACTCAGGGTGGATGTTCAGCGCCTGGTTGGCCGGGATGGTCCACGGGGTGGTGGTCCAGATCACGATGGCAGTGGGCTTGGCCAGGCTGGCCAGGCCGAAGGCGGCGGCCAGCTTGTCAGCGTCGGCAACCGGGAAGGCGACGTCGATGGTCTGCGACTTCTTGTCGGCATACTCGACTTCGGCTTCGGCCAGCGCCGAGCCACAGTCGAAGCACCAGTTCACAGGTTTCAGGCCCTTGAACACGAAGCCTTGCTTGACGATTTCGGCCAGCGCGCGGATCTCGCCCGCTTCGTTGGCGAAGTTCATGGTCTTGTAGGGATTGTCCCAGTCACCCAGCACACCCAGCCGGATGAACTCGGTCTTCTGCCCTTCGATCTGCTCGGCAGCATAGGCGCGGCACAGCTCGCGGGTCTGGTCGGCGCTCAGGTGCTTGCCGTGGGTGACTTCGACCTTGTGTTCGATCGGCAGGCCGTGGCAGTCCCAGCCTGGGACGTACGGCGCGTCGAAACCGGACAGGGTCTTGGAGCGGACAATCATGTCCTTGAGAATCTTGTTCAGCGCATGACCGATGTGGATCTTGCCGTTGGCATAGGGTGGGCCGTCGTGCAGGACGAACTTGGGACGATCCTTGCCAATCTCGCGCAACTTCCGGTACAGGCCAATGCTGTCCCAGCGCTGCAGGATCTGCGGTTCGCGCTGGGGCAGGCCGGCCTTCATCGGGAAGGCGGTGTCCGGAAGGTTAAGCGTGGCTTTGTAGTCGGTCATTTCAGGCTCTTCGTTAGCGGTTGAGCGTGCCAGTGGGCACGTGCGGCGGCGATGTCCGCGTCGATCGCCGACTTCAGCGCCTCCAGGGAGGCGAATCGCTGCTCTTCGCGCAGCTTTTGGTGGAATTCCACCGTCAGACGCCGGCCATACAGGTCGCCGGCAAAATCCAATAGATGAATCTCAAGGTGAGGACGCCCGTCACCGGCGACGGTGGGGCGTACTCCGATATTGGCCACACCCGGCCAGACCTTGCCGTCGATCTCGGCGCTGGTCAGGTAGACCCCGCTGAGCGGGACCCGGCGGCGCTTGAGCTGGATGTTGGCGGTCGGCGTACCGAGTTGGCGGGCCAGCTTCTGGCCATGCAGCACACGCCCGGTAATGGTGTAGCGCCGGCCGAGCAGGTGCGCGGCAAGCTCGAAGTCGGCGTTGGCCAGCGCGGTGCGCACTTTGGTGCTGCTCACGCGCAGGCCGTCCTGGACCACGGTATTGGCCGCTTCGACGCTAAAGCCATACTGTTTGCCGGCTTCAACCAGGAAAGCGAAGTCGCCAGCGCGGTCGCAGCCGAAGCGGAAGTCGTCGCCGACCTCCAGGTGGCGCACACCCAGGCCATCGACCAGGATCGCCTTGACGAAGGCATCGGCACTGAGCTTGCTCAGGCGCTGGTTGAAGGCCAGGCACAGCACCCGGTCGATACCCTCGCCGGCCAGCAGCTCGACCTTGTCGCGCAAGCGGGCCAGGCGCGCAGGGGCGGTCTCGGGCGCGAAGTACTCGCGGGGCTGCGGCTCGAAGATCACCACGCAGGTGGGCAGGCCCAGCTCCTGGCCGCGCTCACGCAGGCGCGCCAGGATTGCCTGGTGGCCACGGTGAACCCCGTCGAAGTTGCCAATGGTGGCGACACAGCCCCGATGCTCGGGGCGCAGGTTGTGAAGACCTCGAACCAGCTGCATAACGCGCTTCTTGCTCATAAAGTGGTCGATTATAACCACACCCGGGCGCTGGTGACAGGCAGCAGCGCCATGGGGTGGCGTGGAATGTGAAAAACCGACGCTTGGCCGGTCAGCGCCTCAGTGCAGGGCCTTGCGGGCAAAATGCCGGGGGCGGAAACCGCACAGGTACAGGCAACCAAAATAGGTCACCACTCCCGCTGCGATCAACGCGCCCAAACGCAGGAAACGCTCGAGCATCCCGCCCAGCTCCCAGGCTGGCATGTAGTGCATGCCAGCCAGCAACACCGCTGACATCAAGCCCACCGCCAGCACCAGCTTGAGCAGGAACAGCGTCCAGCCCGGCTGCGGCTGGAACAGATCCTGGCTGCGCAGCTTCCAGAACAGCAAGCCGGCATTGAGGCAGGCACCCATGCTGATCGCCAGGGCCAGGCCGGCGTGGGCAAGCGGGCCGACCAGCACCAGGTTGAGCAGTTGGGTGGAAATCAGGGTGAAGATCGCGATCTTTACTGGGGTGCGAATATTTTGCTGGGCATAGAAGCCTGGGGCCAGCACCTTGACCAGGATGATCGCCAGCAGGCCGACCGAATAGGCGATCAGCGCGCGTTGGGTCATGGCCGCGTCGAAGGCGGTGAACTTGCCGTACTGGAACAGTGCCACGGTCAATGGCTCGGCCAGAATCGCCAGGGCCAGGGTACACGGCAGCACCAGCAAAAAGCACAGGCGCAGGCCCCAGTCGAGAATCCGCGAGTACTCATCGCGGTCGCGGTTGGCATAGGTCTTGGCCAGGGTTGGCAGCAAAATCGTGCCCAGGGCCACGCCCAGCACCCCGGACGGCAGCTCCATCAGGCGATCGGCGTAGTACATCCACGACACCGAACCCGCCACCAGGAACGAGGCGAAAATGGTGTTGATGATCAGCGAGATCTGGCTGACCGAGACGCCGAGGATTGCCGGCAGCATCTGCTTGAGCACGCGCCACACCCCGGTGTCGCGCAGGTTCAGGCGTGGCAGCACGAGCATGCCGATCTTCTTCAGCGCTGGCAGCTGATACAGCAGCTGGGCCAGGCCGCCGGCCAGCACACCCCAGGCCAGGGCCATGATGGGTGGATCGAAGTACGGGGTAAGCAGCAGGGCGAAGGCGATCATCGCCACGTTGAGCAGGGTCGGGGTGAACGCCGGGACCGAGAAGCGGTTCCAGGTGTTGAGGATCGCGCCTACCAGCGACGACAGCGAGATCAGCAATATATAGGGGAAGGTCACCCGCAGCAGGTCGGTGGTCAGCGCGTATTTTTCCGCGTCATCGACAAATCCAGGCGCGGTGATCCAGACCACCCACGGCGCCGCAAGAATGCCCAGCGCTGTGACCAACGCCAGGACCAGGGTCAACAAGCCACTTATATAGGCGACGAAAGTACGGGTCGCCTCCTCGCCCTGCTGGGTCTTGTATTCGGCCAGAATCGGCACGAAGGCCTGGGAGAAAGCACCTTCGGCGAAGATCCGGCGCAGCAGGTTGGGCAGCTTGAAGGCGATGAAAAAGGCGTCGGTAGCAACGCCGGCGCCAAAAACGCGCGCCAGGATGGTGTCGCGGACGAAGCCCAACACCCGCGAAATCATGGTGATGGAACTGACTGCAGCCAGGGATTTGAGCAGGTTCATCGAAAAATTTTCACGCCGGGGACGGAGGACGCTACTAATGACGTCCAGATGTGCGATACTCCCGCGCCTTCGCAGGGGAGCCAAAATTCCCGAGTTTACAGGTCGCGGCGCAGAAAGGAATATTTCCCTCTCGCGGACCCACCACTCGGCGGAACCCTGCAGGTGGCCTTGACATCCGTCGTATGCATCGGCATGATTCGCGGCCTATTTTGTTTGCTATTTTCCTAAAGTCTTTCAAGGAGCTCGACGGTGGCCAACTCACCTTCCGCCAAGAAACGCGCAAAACAGGCTGAGAAGCGTCGCAGCCACAACGCCAGCCTGCGTTCCATGGTCCGCACCTACATCAAGAATGTAGTTAAAGCCATTGACGCAAAAGACGCCGAAAAAGCGCAAGCCGCCTACACCCTGGCTGTGCCTGTAATCGACCGTATGGCCGACAAAGGTATCATCCACAAGAACAAGGCTGCTCGCCACAAAGGCCGTCTGAATGGCCACATCAAGGCGCTGAAAGAAGCTGCAGCTGCCTAAGCGACGCGCTTGTCCAAAAACCGACCCTAGGGTCGGTTTTTTATTGCCTGTGATTTGAGTCTGGGTCGGCGTCGACCTCTTCGCGGGAAAGCCCGCTCCCACAGGGGCTGCGCTGTTGTTAAGTCAGCGCAGATCTTGTGGGAGCGGATAGGCGGTGCTGGCTCTACTTGCCTAGCTGAATCTTTGGCGCCCACTGCAGCCAGGCCTCTTCGGGCTTGTCGAACAAGGCGAAGGTCTGCTGCGGCCGCGCCGGGTTGCCCATCTGCTCACCATCAGGGGTGGCAAAGGCGATGCCGCCGTCTATCAGGGTCTCCAGCGACTCGGTACGCACCGTAGCGCCCTTGAACAGGCCCCAGTCGAAGCCAAAGCCGCTGCTGTTCCAGAACCGGCTGCCGCCGCGCACCAGCGCCGCATAGCGTGGCTCGATGAGGATATGGATCAGTACACGATCGGCACTCTGCCCCAGCTCGAAACCTGTCACCTTACCCACCGCCACTTCGCGATAAGTCACCGGCACGCCTGGCTTGATCGACCCTCGGCGCGGCGCGCTGAGGGTCAGTGGCAGTCCGATCTCCTCGCCGACCACCTCAGGTGCTTGGCCTAGGGCGATGAAATCACGCTGAGGGCCCTGGTTCTTCAGGGCAGGCTGCACTTCCAGATACTGACCGCCGATGAGGGTATCGAGGTTTTCAGTGCGCACCAGGCCCAACGCGGGCTTGACCACCCAGAACTGCGTGCCGACCCGGGTAATGCGCTCTGCGGCTTCGGTAATCCGCGCCCTGAGCAGCACCGCCTGTAGATCATCGGTCAGATCCGTACTTTCGATACTGCCGACATCCAGGCCACGGAAGCGAATCGGCGTACCGGGCTTCAAGCCGTCAGCGCGATCGACTCGAATGGTGATCAGGGTGCCTGCGCGATTCACCGCCTCTTCGCTGTCATGCAGACGGAAACGTGGAATATGCCGCTTGAGCTTCACATCCGGCCTTGGCGTATCGAAGGCGATACCGCCCGCCATGAGGGTCTGCAGCGACTCGCTCTTGACCTTGATCCCCGAAAGCCCGCCGGTGAGGGTAATGCCGCTGGCATTCCAGAAACGGCTCGAACCATTGACCAGGTTGGCGTACTCCTTCTCGATGTGCACACCGATCAGGATCCGCTTGCTGTTGCGCGCGAACTGGTAGCTCTGCACGCTACCTACTTTGACTTGGCGGTACATCACCGGGCTGCCAACCTCGAGCGATCCAAGCGTGTCAGCGAACAGCACCATGTGCAAACCTGGGGCTTTCAAGTCCAGTGGCGGCGCTTTGGGCCGAGCTTCGAACTCGCGTTGCGGGCGTGCGCCCTTCTCACCTGGGCGAATGGCGATGTAGTTACCTTTGACCAAGGCTTCCAGACCGGTGATACCGGCCAGGGAAATGGACGGCTTGACCACCCAGAACTGCGTCCCTTCGACCAGATAGTCTTCAGCGAGCGGATCGAGGGTCAGCTCAGCCATTGCGCTGGTCAGGTCATCTTCGATTTTCAGGGTCTTCAGCGAGCCAACCTGAATGCCTTTGTACAGCACAGGCGTACGCCCGGCTTGCAAGCCTTCAAAGTCGCTCAGCCGAACCTTGATGCGGATGCCCGCCTGCGCTGCGTCGAAGTCCTCATAGAGGCGGAATGGCAGGCTTGGGTCGGTGGGTGGGCTGTCCTTGCGATGTTCAGGGGTGGCGAATGCGATACCGCCGGCAACGATGCTGCTCAGCGACTCGCTGCGCACTTTGACCCCGGACAGGTCGGCATCGATGCTGATGCCGCTGGCGTTCCAGAAACGCGTGTGTTTGCGCACCAGGCTGGCATAGGCAGGCTGGATGAAGACTTTGACCTCGACGGTGTCCTGGTCATCGGACAGGCGATAGCTCTTCACCCGGCCGACCTGGATCTGCTTGTAGAACACCGGGCTGTCGCGGTTGAGCGAGCCGAGCCGGTCGGCCTTCAGGGTCAGGTGCAGCCCAGGCTCGGCATCAGACAGCGGCGGCGCTGCCGACAAGGCCTTGAAGCGCTTGGTCGGCTCGCCCTTGCCGGGGTCGACGGCGATGTAATTACCCGATACCAGTGTTTCCAAGCCTGAGATACCGGCGAGGGTGACACTCGGCTTGACCAGCCAGAAGCGGGTTCCGGTGGTCAGGTGCTCGTCTGCCGCCTTGTTCATTTCAATGGTAGCGATCACCCCGGTATTGCTGCCCTTGGCATCGAGCACCAAGGCGGTGACCTTACCCACCGGCATACCTTTGTAGATGACTTCGGTCTTGTTGGCGACAATCCCCTCACCCGACTCGAAACGCACTTGAATCTCGACGCCGGCATCGCGATAGGCCTGCCAGCCGAGCCAGCCACCGATGATCAAGGCGATCAGCGGCAGGATCCAGATGGCCGACCAATTCGAAGCTGGGCGGGTTTTAGCCGTAGGCACATCACTCATGGTCGTCATCCGACTCCGTGTTATCCCAGATCAGTCGGGGATCAAAAGTTAAAGCAGCGAGCATCGTTAGAATCACCACAGAGGCGAAGGCGATGGCCCCCAGGTTGGCTTCGACACTGGCGATGCGGCCGAAATTCACCACTGCCACCAAGATGGCAATGACGAAGATATCCAGCATCGACCAGCGTCCGATGAATTCAATGAAGCGGTACATCCATATGCGCTGGCGCGCCGACAGGGGCTGATGGCGCTGCACCGAGTACAGCAACAGGCCAATGCCAACCAGCTTGAAGGTGGGCACCAGGATACTGGCGATGAACACCACCGCAGCAATAGGCAGCATGCCGTGTTTCATCAACGTGATAACCCCGGACATGATGGTGTCCGGACTGCCCTGGCCCAGCGAGCTGACGGTCATGATTGGCAGCACGTTGGCTGGGATGTACAGCACCAATGCCGTGATCAGCAGCGCCCAGGTGCGCACGATGCTGTTAGGGCGGCGGGCATGTACGATAGCGCCACAGCGGGTACAGGTCTGCGAAGTCGCATCCGCTTGCTGTCTGTTCAGCTCATGGCATTCATTGCACACCAAAATACCTGCATCAATCGCCCGCATGCAGGTCCTCCCCCGACAAGGCCACCCAGATCTGGTGGGGCGACATCACCACTTCCAGCCAGACCTGAACCAGTAACAGGCTAATGAAGCAGAACAGACCCAGGCCGATTGTCAGTTGCGCAAGGTCGACCAATTTGACGATGGCCACCAGAACACCCATGAAGTACACCTCAAGCATGCCCCACTCTTTCAGGTGGTGGTAAACGCGGTAGATCAGCAAGCCATAACTGCGCCCGATGTTTAGGCGGATGCTCAGCAACACCGCCAATTGGCAGAGCAGCTTGAGCAATGGGATGGCCATGCTGCACAGGAACACCACCACAGCGATCAGCTGCATTTGTGAGTTGTACAGGCCTAATACGCCACTCCAGACAGTGTCATCGGAGGTCTGGCCGAGTAGGTGCAGTTGCATGATCGGCAGGAAGTTCGCCGGTATATAAAGCAGCAAGGCCGTCAGCACCAGGGCCAGGCTGCGATTGACCACGTTATAGCGGTGAGCGTAGAGCTCGTAGCCGCAACGCGGACACAGGGCCTTTTCACCATGCTGCAAGGGCGGCTTGCGCAGCAGCAGGTCGCACTCGTGACAGGCTACGAGTTCGTCCAGGGGTAATTGGGCCAGCACTTCGGGGTCGACAGGGTTGGGCATAAGGGGATCTGAATGGAAGCGTGGGCTCTATTCTAGTGCTCTGACTCCAATTGTGGGAGCAGACGTTTGGCGCTGATGTGTGTCATGGCCTTTACACCGATCTCGTTGTTGAGGGATAGAGGCGCGAGGGGTGATGTCAGGGGTTGAGCGGGGGGCAGTTGCTATCGCGGGGCAAGCCCGCTCCCACGCATGCTTCGTCTCAACTGAATGTGGTATCGATTAGGCTGATTTGGCGGAAGACGGAAAAGACAAAACCCCTACCTGCTCGCGCAGATAGGGGTTTTGCGAAATGAATCTTGACGATGACCTACTCTCACATGGGGAAACCCCACACTACCATCGGCGATGCATCGTTTCACTACTGAGTTCGG